>JAWOGI010000193.1:0-22559 GCA_046496975.1 Desulfobacteraceae bacterium
AACATCAAGTACGACTACATTGTTCTTGCCAGGGCCGGGATAACCATGCAGGGCATTCATTTTGACACCATGATCGCCTCCCACCTGCTCAACCCTGCCGTGAGAAGCCACAGCCTTGACACCATTGCCATGGACCTTTTCGGCCACAAGACCATCAAGTACGAAGAGGTGGCCGGCAAAGGGCAGAAAGAGGTCAGTTTCAGCCAGGTGGCCATCGAAAAGGCAGTGGATTACGCCTGCGAGGATGCCGACCTTACCTTCATGGCCTGGGAGACACTGGATCAACGGATCAGGGAAAACGGGCTTGCCCCCCTGATGACCGACATCGAGATGCCCCTGGTCACCCTCCTCGGAGAGATGGAGATGACCGGCATCAAAGTGGACAGAGACGGATTGACAGAGCTTTCCAAGAGTTTTGAGCAGGAACTTGACCTGACGGAAAAGGAGATCTACGCCCTGGCAGGAGAAGAGTTCAACATCAACTCGTCCCAGCAGCTGGGAAAGATCCTCTTCGAGAAACTCAAGCTGCCCGTGCAGAAAAAGACCAAAAAAAAGACAGGGTATTCAACGGATGTGGATGTGCTGACAAGCCTTGCCGAGCACCACGAACTCCCGGAAAGAATTTTGCGATTCCGCTCCATCAGCAAACTCAAGTCCACATACTCCGACGCCCTTTACGGCCTCATCCACCCGGAAACCCAGCGGATCCACACCTCCTTCAACCAGACCATAACGGCAACGGGAAGGCTCTCCAGTTCCGAGCCCAATCTCCAGAACATACCCATCAAAAGCAGTGAGGGGAAAAAAATCCGGGAAACCTTTGTTCCCGAAAAAGGATTTCTCCTTGTGGCGGCCGACTATTCCCAGATCGAGCTGAGGCTCCTTGCCCATTGCGCCGATGACGAGATCCTCATCGAAGCCTTCTGCAATGACGAGGACATCCACACCCGCACCGCCGCCGAAGTGTTCCAGGTCTTTCCCGATTTCATCACCGATGACCTGCGACGCCAGGCCAAAGCCATCAATTTCGGCATTGTCTACGGCATGGGCGCCTACCGCCTCTCAAACGAGCTGGATATCAGCAGAAAGATGGCACAGACCTACATCGACAACTACTTCAGCAGATATAAAGGTGTCAAGAATTTCATTGAAACCACCATCGAACAGACCCGGGAGAAAGGGGAGGTTGCAACCCTTCTGGGACGAAAACGGAAAATCACCGACATCAACGCATCCAACACAAACATGAGAAAATTTGCCGAAAGGATGGCCGTCAACACCACCATCCAGGGCAGTGCCGCAGACCTTATCAAGCTTGCCATGCTCAACATGGACAAAGCCTTGAAAGAGAACGGCATGGACTCCAGGATGGTCATCTCCGTCCACGACGAGATCGTTTTTGAAGCACCGGAAAAAGAGGAGGCAAAACTTGTCAAGCTTGCCACGGAGGTGATGGAAAAGGTGTTTGACCTGAAGGTGCCCCTGAAGGTCAATGTCAGCTCCGGCACCAACTGGGCCGAGGCCCATTGACCGGATTGGGGCTTCCCGCCATGGTCCTGTTTTTTTCTGCCGGGTGACACTGCTGCAGATTATGTCATCCACATGGACCCGTGTCGGATCGTGCCCACAGGATCGGCAGCGAATCGTCACCAAACATACTGCTGTCGCAAGCTGGTCTTGTCTATCACTCAAAGGCAAAAAAAGACTGGTTGAGTAAGGGAGAGAATTCTTCATCCTCTGTTTGACAAAAACTGATAATATAATTAATTTAAAATGTAGATAATTTGCTTTAAGGAGTGTTCATGCCGACTATTAGTATTTTTTATGGGATTGTTATTCAGATGTTCTGGCAAGAACACCCACCTCCACACTTTCATGCTTTATATGCTGAGCATGAAGCTTTGATCAATATTTATACTCTGGAGGTAGAGAAAGGTTTTTTACCTAAACGTGCGATGGTTTTGGTTCTTGAATGGGCGAATGAGCATCGTGCAGAATTAATGGAGGCATGGAATAAATGTGCGCAAATGCAGTCACCTCAAAAAATAGAACCTCTTTCGTAGAGCCACCCATAACTCCATCTATGCCCTGGCGGGTACAGCAGTTAGAAGTGTTGCCGGATTATAGGCTTTTTGTCCGTTTTCTTGACGGCCTGGAAGGATACGTGAATATGAAACAATTTTTGTTTTCAGATGGTGCTGGTGTTTTTACTGAATTATGTGACCTTAAAAAATTTTCCAGTGCAACTCTTGTATATGGCGCCGTCACCTGGCCGGGAGAGCTTGATATTGCACCTGATACAATGTATGAGCAGATAAAAGCCTCTGGCGTATGGGACCTGGTTTAGTCTCTATTAGAACTTGTTCCTCGCATTTACCCCTCCTTCCTGAAATCATTGACAATTCTTTGACTGTCCTGTCCCTCGTATTTATTCGTCCTTCTTAAAAGGAGTTTATTGGTTAAAGAATAGCCGGAACCATATTGCTATTGACAGAACGGACGACATTGGAACGGGCTTCTTCAAGGATGCCCAGGCCTATCCTGCTGACCGGATTGGGGCTTCCGGCCATGGTCCTGTTTTTTTCTGCCGGGTGTTTTTCTGCCGGGTGACGGATCACTCCCGGTCTGCGGCCAGGACCTTTTCAAGGTCGATGCCGTATTTTCTGATCTTGTTGTTCAAAGTGGTCCTGGTGATCTCCAGCGCCTTTGCCGCTTCGGTCTTGTTTCCCCTTGTCTGTTTCAGGGTCTCGATCAGGGCCTGGTGCTCGATTTCATCAAGAGAACGAATGCTTTTTTCCGGGTCCTCTTTCTCCAGGAAAGCCTCGGGCTGGTAGGTTCTCATCACACTGGCCGGCAGATCCTTTTCAGACCTGTGGAGCCCATGCCATGGGATCGGCAGGCCTTTCGAAAGTCCTCGATTCGGGGGAGAAAGGTTTTGTATACCTCAAAATAGGTGGTTTTGCCTTTTTTGTTGACGATCCGCCATTGGGGGGTTTTGCCGGGTGTCAGGGTGGTGTCAAGGGCCGGGGCCTCCATGGGCGTTCCGATTTTACGGGAATCGTTGTGGGCCAGGATTTCCCCTGTTCTGTCCACAATGAAGATATATGAGATATCCGGCTGAAACGCCGTCTCTTCCAAAAGCGCCTGCATGTTGGCCCGGTTGCCCATCATGCCCCTCATCCCTGTTTTGGCTCCCGCCTCAAAGGAGCGTATCAAAGCGGCCCCTTTTTCATTGAGGATCTGCCCCATGATCTTTTTTTCACGGTTGTAGTTCATTACGGCCTGGAACAGCACCACTGCCATGAGGACCAGGCTGATGCCGATGGTCATCCATGGTGATGCCAGGATGGTGAACCGCCTGGTTGTCTTGAACCCCATACGCCTCTCCTGGACGGTTAAAAATTAATCAGCTCAATAATGTTAAACGTTTAAAAAATAACCAATCTCCTGGTATTTTGCAACTCAATTCCATGGCGTCTGAAAAAATAATGGAAAATAAGCCTGTAAAATCAGATACTTTTCTTTTTACTTGGATATTGGCATACCTGTTGCATTGTTATACAACCCAACCGAGGAGTTATCTGGTTACCGTTCGTTAAATAAGGAGAAAAAGAATGTTGGGATGCAATTACACCATGGCAGGAATGGGCCACTGGTTTTCCGGGGGCGGTCTTTTATGGCTTGCCGTCATGATCTTCATCGTGGCCACGATCATCACCCTGGTTTATCGTTTTTTTAAATCGGGCCCCCTGCTTGAGAATTCAGACAAGTCGGACTCTTTGAAAATATTGAATGCCAGATTTGCCAGGGGGGAAATCGATGAACAGGAGTATTGGAAGAAAAAAGAGATCCTCTCTTCGTAATCACCATTTGTCTTCCATGCCCCTAACTGCCGATAATAAACCCTAAGGCTTCAAGGTGCTTTGTAAAAAGTGCTTCTTTTTCCGGAAGAACGGCAATATGTCGATTCCCCGCAGGAAGGCACAGGGATTTCAGCTGTTTGTCAGCCAGTATCTGCTTTTGAAGCCTGGGACTGCACTCAAGCAGAGTTGCTTTTCCCCTGTCCACAATCGACTCGCTTGTTGCTTCAACCTTCTTGAACAGGGAATCAAGCACTTTGCCGGGTTTTTCCGATGTAACGGTCTTGACAAATGATTTTATCTCTTTTACGGATTTGCCTGCTTTCACAGCATTGAGAAGGGATGGAATGGTGATTTGCCATGTTCCCTTTTCCTGCGGCTGGGCAAAGCTGTCAAGGAAAATCCGCTGGTCAGGGGAAGGGTCACCTTTCCCGGTATAGACAATATTCGCACCATCCAGTTGAAAGCCATTGTCATCCCCAGGGCGGTAGACGGATGAAATATCAAGTACATAGGCGCCAAGATCATTGAGCCGTATATACCTGAGACCGTCACAATGGCTGAGAAACGGCTTGTCATCGGCTCCCCAGCACGATTGATAATCATTTCTGGCGTCTTCAGGATGCTGATAAGCAACATCCATCAGCCCAAGGGTAGCCAAATATTCAAGGCAATAGATCAGCAGATACCGCAGATTCAAAAGAGGCCAGACATCATAATAGTCAAGATGCCCGTAATTGGGATCTCCAAAGTAGAGCTTAAAAGCGTTGTTGCACATTTCAAAGGTGTAGGATTCAGAAAGCATAAACCTTGACAGTTCATCCACCGTTACCCATCTGCCGGGCTCCAGACAGGCAAGGGCCTCGTTGATAACAGGTCTTCTCCTGACAGGAGAGGTCATGGTCCTTCCCTTGGCTGATTTTTGCCCTTTTACCGCTTTTACCCTGGAGAATTCATCAATAATTTTTGTCTTTTCCCACCTGGTAAATATGGCTTTAATCCCCTGGGAGAGATCTTTTTTTAATGCAGCTGTACCTTTTTTGGTCAGCTTCAGCTGGGTGCCCTCAATGGATGCCAGTCCGCCGCCCTGTAGCAGCAGGGGCCAGGCAAAGGCCTGAACTGGACCGATCTCATCATCATCAAAAAAGTCGCCGTTTTTAAGCAGAGACGATATTTTCTTTACCTGGGCTGCTGTGGGCCTTCCCGTTGTTTTACTGACCCTGATTTCCTTCTTCTGAACCATGGTAAGCAGGGTGTTCAGGTTGATACAGGCATCATGATCGGTCGTTCTTACCATCAGCTCACCCGTTTCAGGCAGGTCGCAGTACGTGATTTTTTCCGGCTCAGGCTTTTTTACAATCTTTTCAAGTTTTTCAAGAAGGTCCGGGGCAATCTCCCCTTTAACAATGAACAAGCCCAGTTTCGGCATTTTTCCCCGGGGGCTTCTTGCACAATCCAGGACCGAGTCGCCGTACTTGGCCTTAAGCTGATCAACCCGAAACTCCCCTTGCCATGTATGAACGGTTTCAGACAGAACCCTTTTCTCATCAGGTGTAAGGCCGGCAACGATGCTGTCAAGATTGGCAAAGAGGGTCTCTACTATGTGGTTCACCAGTTCAGCCTTGCGTGTTGGATATTTCTTTCCCAAATGTCCGGCAATGGCTTTGAGATCATCCACCCTGTAAGTGGTCGTTACAATCTCTCTAAAGCACTTGTCATTTTCCTGAAACCGTGGCATTTTATTTCCTTGTATGTCTCTTGTTTTTGTTCACATTGAGCGAAGTCTCGAACCGATGACCAAATCCAAAATTTATCACCCCCTATCATAGAAAACGTACAAGGTAAAGAATAATGGCAACAAACAGCACTGATATTGTAACATCCTATCACAGCTCTCAGTACCTTCTGAAAACGATTGTGCAGATTCTGGCACTTTATGCAGAACGATTAAAACCGGAGACGATCATCAAGATTCTTAATCAGCCGGATCTGAACAGCGGCGAACAAAAGCTTCACCATAAAAGCGTTGACCCGCTCCTCAGGGAACTCGAACGGACAGGCGCCGTTGAAATAAACATCAAAGGGGTTGCCTGTTATCAACCCTTGCAGACCGAAGCGTTTAACGATGCCGTTTTAAACGGTCGTTTCGAGAAAATCCTGTCAGCCCTCAAAGCAGTTGTTTCTTTGCCTGGAACAGACAAAGGTACCTGTCGTTTCAGAAAAATCGAAGAGCTGTACCGTGCCGTCAAGATAGCTGTCTTCAGTCAAAACGCCTCTGTTGATCTTGACACGCTTAACCACTCTGGAGAACTCTCTTTTCCCATTGAGTACGGCCTCGATTCTCCGTGGCTTACCCTGTTCAATCGTCCGTTCCCAAAAAAGATGTTTGATACGTTACCTCCCGGCAAAAGCATTGAGGCCCTCTCCCATGTCGTTTCCCACGGGGATTATTTTCTTGAGCCTGTTAATGATCTCCTTGAATACTGCCTTGACCTTCTGAAGAAAGAGAGAAATTCAAGTGATATATACGTATTGGTAAAATCCCTTCTGCTCCGCGGCAGAATTGATGATTTTACCGCAATTGTTAAACATTTTGATGACAGCCATCGTTCGCAATACCAGATGATGGCGGCATGGATGGAAATAATTTCCAGCAATGGAACCGATAACGCTTCGCTTGCCTTGTTTGATAAGGCCCTTGATACCATGAAAAAAGAGACCGGCCAGAAGAAGGTGTTTTTCCCTGGCCAACCAGGTCTTTTTTTTCTCTTTGCCCTGCTGAAAAGTAAAAAGGCAAAGGATCACAAACAGGCCTTGGCCTATATTGATATTGCAGTAAAGCATAAGATTCATTCTTCCGGCATCATGGCGGCATTGCGGCCTTTTTTTCAGGAAAGATTAGGGCTTGACCCCCAGTGGCACAATGATTTCAATGATGACCTTCTCGCAATGCCGTTCTATGACAACTTCTTTAAACACCTTGTTCTGGTCTGGAGTGATGAGAACAGAGCCCGACAGAACGTTTCCAGTCTGGAAAGACTCAAAGATTGTGCCATTGGAGCAGGCAATATGTGGCTGGAAGCTGAGACGTCCGCCCTGCTTGCCCAGCTTGGGGTAAAAAAGGCCGATAACCGTAAATCCGCCAAGGCGCTTCACAACACCATGGGCACAAAAACCATCACTGACATTGTAAAGCCCGCGCCTCAATGGGAAAAAAAACTCAACGCCCTTATCCGAATAAATGAGACAAATAAAGCAGCCGCCCCTTCTTCTGCCGACACAAGTGAGCGCCTGATATGGCTTTTGACATATGACGACCTGTTTAACACATGCTATGTTGCTCCGCGCATGCAGAAGCGTACAAAAAAGGGCTCCTGGTCCAAAGGAAGGCCGGTGGCCTTAAAAAGACTTTATCATCACTGCCATGGCATGGAGATGCTGACGCACCAGGACCGCATGGCCTGCACTGCCATTGAGGAGAACTACCATCATTCCGGAGCCCGTCGCGGTTATCCGCAAATAGAATACGATTTCAATGAAAAAGAGGTCCTGAATGCTCTTGTCGGGCACCCCCTTCTTTTTCTTGACGGATATCTGGAAAGCCCTGTGGAGCTGGTTTCCGGGGAACCGGAAGTAAACGTCCTTAAACAAGGGGAAAAGATCACCGTTTCCATCCATCCAGATCCCTTCAAAAACCAGGATGATGTTTTTGTTGTCAGGGAGACCCCTTCCCGCTTTAAACTTGTCCGTTATTCCATAAAACAGTCAGAAATAGCCGGCATTATAGGGAAAGATGGTCTCTTTCTGCCGGAAAAGGAATCGGAAAAAGCCGTTAAAGCGGTCTCTTCCCTGGCCTCTCTCATAACGGTTAACTCCGACCTTCACGGCAGCGGAAAACTTCAAGCCCGGCAACAGAAAGCCGATCCCGCCATCCATGCCCATATAACTCCGTGGCAGGATGGGATTTCAACAGAGTTTCTGGTCAGACCGTTTGCAACAGCAGGGTCGTATTTTAAACCGGGCCGGGGCGGTGCCAATGTCTTCGCCGAAATCCAGGGAAAAAAAGTGCATACCCAAAGGGACCTGGACAGGGAAATCAGCCTTTTCAAGGATGTCATCGCTAAATGCCCCTCCCTGGATCGTATTGAGGCTGTTGAGGACCAGTGGCAGGTCAATGATCCCGAAGAAGCCCTGGAATTGCTCTTTGAATTGAAAAACTGCGGGGATCACCTCATTCTTGAATGGCCCAGGGGGGAGAAGCTGAAGATCCGCTCCCAGGTCTCATTTAACAATCTTCACATCAGTGTCAAAAAGCATCGGGAGTGGTTCAAGGCCACAGGAAAAGTGACGGTTGATGCCAATACGACCATGGAACTGACCAGGCTGCTGGAACTTCTGGACAGCGCCCAGGGCCGGTTTGTACCCTTGGACGACAGTTCTTTTCTGGCCATCGCCAGCAGTCTGAAAAAGAGGCTTGAGGAGTTGAAAGCCTACTCATCTCCCGGTAAAACCGGGGTCTCCCTGCATCCCATGGCGGCCCTGGCTGTTGAGGAGCTGTTTGACCAGTCCGGCTCTTTTACAGGTGATAAAACGTGGAAGGAACACACAGGCAGGCTAAAAGAAGTTGTACACCCTGAAATCCCCGGCACCCTCCAGGCAACCCTCAGGGGTTACCAGAAGAGCGGATTCCAGTGGCTTGCCCGCCTCTCCCACTGGGGTATGGGTGCCTGTCTTGCCGATGACATGGGCCTTGGCAAGACAGTACAGGCCCTGGCAGCTGTTCTGCTTCACGCCGGAAAGGGCCCGACCCTTGTGATTGCCCCTTTGTCGGTAACAGCCAACTGGGAGAATGAGTGCCGCCGTTTTGCCCCTACACTGAACCCAAAGGTTTTTGGCCCGGGGGACAGGGATGCTTTTCTGGACAGTCTGATCCCCTTTGATCTTGTTATCTCCAGTTATGGTCTGCTTCAGGTGGAAGGGGAGAGACTTGCCGGGGTTGAGTGGCAGACCGTTGTTCTTGATGAAGCCCAGGCCATCAAGAACATGAAAACGAAACGCTCAAAGGCCGCCATGAAACTCAATGCACAGTTTAAAATCATCACAACCGGCACGCCTCTGGAGAACCACCTGGATGAGCTGTGGACCCTTTTTAACTTTATCAATCCAGGTCTTCTCGGCGGTTTCAAGCATTTCAAAGAGACGTTTGTTTCTCCTGTTGAACAGAATCAGGACAGGGCGGCCATGGGCAGGTTGAGAAAACTGATCCGTCCATTCATACTCCGCCGGTTGAAAACCGATGTTTTAACAGAACTCCCTGAAAAGACAGATATCACCCTCAAAGTTGATATGAGAGGGGAGGAGGCTGCTCTGTACGAGGCCCAGCGGCTCAAGTCCCTTGAAACCATAGAAAACGCCGGGGAGCATCCCGGTGGAAAGCACATGCAAATCCTTGCGGAATTGACTCGGTTGCGGCAGATCTGCTGTAACCCTGCCCTTGTTCTTCCCGATGCAGGTATGGAAAGCTCTAAACTCAAGCTTTTTGACCAGGTGATCGGCGAGCTCATTGAAAATCAGCACAAGGTTCTTGTTTTCAGCCAGTTTGTCGGCCATTTGACCCTTTTGAAACAGCTCCTTGAAAAGAGAAAAATCAGCTTTCAGTACCTGGATGGCGCAACACCTGCCAAAACCCGGCAGGAGAGGATCAAAGCCTTTCAGAACGGATCCGGGGAGATATTTCTGATCAGCCTGAAAGCAGGGGGAACCGGGTTGAATCTCACTGCTGCAGATTATGTCATCCACATGGACCCGTGGTGGAATCCAGCGATTGAAGACCAGGCGTCGGATCGGGCCCACAGGATCGGCCAGTCAAGGCCGGTGACCGTGTATCGTCTTGTGGTGAGAAACACCATTGAGGAAAAAATAGTAGCTCTTCACCAGGAAAAGCGACAACTGGCCCAGGCGCTTCTTTCCGGCAGTGACACGGCAGGCAGAATCTCTGCTGAAGACCTCATGGAGCTGCTGCGGCAGAGCGATAATTAAATTCGATTGGCAGCTTCCACTTTCAATGGCTTAATATCTGTTATTATGGAAACCTCCTTTAGAAGTTTAAACAACCCTGAAATTGCTGTATTGCCAGGTATATTGCATGGTGTCATCGTCATCGTCCAATAATGACTCTGAAAAGGTTTCCGTCACGGTCATTCTCAAACTGAATATTGGAATAGGCCTTTAATGCACGAGTGATACCGCTGCCCAGTCCTCTGTATGGAAGAATTTTTGTTGCAAAGGAGGTGAGTATCGGATTTCGAATATTTGAGTTTCCGCGTTTGATGTTTTCAACTGTTAAGTTGTTCGGCAAATGGCCTGGGCTAATGATTTCAACTCGATCACTGAAGACAAAAATTCTTATTGAGGCAGATACAAAGTAATCTCTATGAATGAGTGCATTGACAATGAGTTCTTCAAGAACAATATGAGGAATTTCAGGTTTACCCGGCGCATTGACATCCCGATCCGCCTGGACATGATGAATATTCCCAAGTACAAAACTCTTACTCTGATGGTATACGTCCGCCATCTTACCCGAAATGTCCCGACTGTCCAAGTATTCTGTTTCATGGATTTCAGTACCCGGGAATGAAATCGCTTTTACTATAAAAACGGGTAATTTAAATATTGGATTCTTGGCAAAAAGAAGTGTTCCGCTGATGTTTAAAAAATTGTCTTTCATCAGATTCATATTGTGAAGAATATCTTTGAGTGCGACGTCCTGTTTTTCCAGAGACTCTCCAAAATTTCTCTCAAAGAATTCTTTAAAATAATCCAAATCAAGATCAGAAATCGTCATTCCACTTACTGGGATCTCATCACCATGAATCAATCCTGCACTCTGGTAAAGGCGCTGGACCTCTTCCCTGGAAGTCGCTTTGCGCTTATCAGCTCCACTCTTAATCCATATCACACCGTTTTTATCCATGTACGGCTTGCTGATACCATCCGGAACAACAATGTGCATTACCAAACCATCATCGGTTGAGATGTTTTCCGTTTGAGGATTTACAGGAGGCCTGACTTGCTGGGAAGCTGCGTTTGAGACCAGTTGATTCAGTCGTCCCATATCTTCTCTTCCCAATCCGGAAAACGTTCCGTCATTGCTGACACCTATAAAAATAGAACCGCCTCCGGAATTACTGAATGCAATTATTTCCTGAGCCAATGATGTCTCATTGGTAACATTTGCTTTAAACTGGTGGCTGCTGTCTTCATCCCGATCAATTATTTCTAAGAGTTCTGCAGTTTCCATATCTCATATCTCCTTTTGCGCTGCAAAAAGGCTTCTTCGCCACCTTCCATGATATTGACGATTTCCTGCTGTAGACCGGGGCAGTCAATACCACCGCTCTTCGATTGCATTTTATCATCGGAATAGGAACATGCTATAATCTGCTCGGCATCGCCTAATACGGGAAAGTTGGCATTATGGGTGGCAAATATAAACTGGGTCTTAGGTTTCAATTGCCGGATAAGTTTTATAACATCTTCGTATATGGTCTGATTGTCCAGATCATCTTCCGGCTGATCAATCAGAAAGACATCGTTTTCCTGCTGGCTTAAGACAAACAAAATCAATGCTGACGCTCTTTGACCCAATGAATGGTGTTTTAATTCTTTTCCTCTGTATTTGATGATGAACCGATTAGGGACCTGCCACGTCAGCAACGCTTCAATGTTATCATCGAAGTATTGCAAAAATACCTGGGCAGATGTCCCGAGTTCTCTAATCAATCCATCCCTATCCTTAAACATTGCTCCAAAATCAACAAACTTTTCTGTAAGATTTTGAAAGGTCGCTTCCCGAAGGCGGCTTCCTCTGAAAACATCTTTCATAAAAGCACTGAAGGCTGTTTTATCCCCTTTGTACAGAGCGTCAATACTGAGAGACGAGTGGCTTTGATTAATTTTATCCAATTCGCTTTTTACTGATTTAAACTCCTCATGCCAGAGGTCATTCAGTCTAACGAGTTCTTTTAAAAGATCATCCTTCAGTATAGAGCGGTTTGATTCTTCTTTGGCTATTGCGTTAAGCATTTGCGTGGCCTGATCCACCGTTTTTCTGAGATTCCGAAATTCATCCGGACGAATTGCCTGCACGCCTGACGCCCTCAGATGTTCGGAAAGCTTTCTTTCAATTTCTGCAAACTCTTCTTTAAGGCCATCTTTGACCTTGGCAAATTCTTGCGTTTTCTTTTGAAGCTCTACAGAAGTCTTACGGCCTTCGGCAAAAGCTGCTTTTATACTATTAAACGAGGTGAGCAAATTGTCATAACAGGCAAAGAAATCTGTAAAAAAAGTATCGTTCTGCTTCGATGTATATATCTTCTGGTTATTCAGATCGTCTTCGTGTTGATCAATGAACGATTCCAGTTCTTCAAGGTACGATTGCACAAAAGTAATTACCTTTGTGCATTTTCTGGAGTCGGAATCAAAATCCACCTGCTTCTGCAATTTTTGTTCAACCCCATGATCTTTGTAGAACTTAAGCCTGAATTCCGCATCCTGTTTCTTAGCTTCATACTCACTTTTTCGTTCACTGGTGTTTGAAAGTTTTTCCAACCGGCGAACAAGCTCAACAATTTTTTGTCCCTGCTCGGCAATTCTCTGTCGAACCCCTATAAGCTTTTCTCCCACAAGCTTTTCAACCAGATCTTTTTCAAATCCATCTCCTGTAGAAGAAAGGTCTTTCTGGCCAAAATATAGGGGCTTATGCAATACCGTATCACGAATGGATATTCCTGGTTGAAGTATGCCATTTACATACACATCCGGTTTTTCCCTGCTGATACGACGTATTTCATACTGCTGCCCCCGTTGATCAGTAGCATGCAGCGTTATTTTTCCGCCACTTCCCAAAATATGCTCGTCTACCAGCTTCCTTTTATATTCTATATCAAGCGCCTTTTCTCCAAACTCAATTTCCAGGGCATAACGAACCGCTTCAAGAATGGAAGATTTCCCACTGCCTCTAATGCCGATCAGGGTGTTCAGTTCAGAAGAAAAATTAATGAATTTTCCATCCAGAACACCCCCTTCAAAAGAGACGCTTTTGATATGGGAATGCATAGGCCTATGCGGTTCGGATGATACTCTGTATTTATAATCCGACAGCGCATATTTTATTGCCTCAAAGGTAAAATCTCCAATTTTCAGGTAACAAGCTTCACCTTTTCCGATCTGTTCTATTGATTTTGGATCAGATCCTTCCACTTCAGCTGGATACGCCTGTCCTAACCAGTCTTTAACCTTCACACGACCTTTGCGATCCGGTTCATCGTGGGTCCGAACTTTCTGAAACGCCAATGATCGCCTGCAAAAAACTTCCGACCTTCCAAGTTCCTGTAACCTGCCGCCATCCAATTCATGCCATAGTCCGCTTTTATCCTCGACATGAGCGAATACCAGAAAGAAATCCCTGTTATATCCTTCAAGCTTTTTAATTGTCTCGATCAATCCGAACGAGCTGCGGCCATTCTCATTTTCATACTCTTCCGGTGTTTTACCCTCAAAGGTAACATTGAGAAACTGATTAATATAATCGTTTCCATTCTCCAACCATTCGTCACTGAAAACGACCAGCGTGTGGATTCCGTTACTGCCGTCGTTGACCGACAACTCCATACCGGGTAAAAGAAAGCTCCCTTTCTTTTTTGCAGTCTTTTTCAATGCCTTGAACTCGCCAAAATCGAACTTGTTATGATTGGTGATCACCCCGACTTCAATGCCTGCATCCGTCAACGCCTGAACATAATTCGAATTATAATAGTCGGCCTCTCCGGTAAAAAAGAATTCCTTATCCGCATTCGTGTGAAGATGGAAATCGGAACGTACCCAACGGCTGCCCTGGGGGAATCTATCATTACATATTGTCATGATTCATCTCCTGTCATATTTTGTATTCTTCCTCCATCCATGCCTCATCGTAAGATTTTTTGTTGGAATAGTACTTTTTGGCATTATCAACAACGCGTTTGAGCAGTTCCATGTCATCTGATAAAAGCCCTTCAACCTTTAATTGGTTGCGTATCATTTCCTGTCTAAAAAATCCGTAGAGCTGTCCAATTGCCACATTGAGAAAGAGAGGGATCAACATCGTTACGTTCTCGAAGGAAATTGTAATTTTTTTTCCCGATCGGATGAATTGTTCAATTTTTCCATAGACTTTCTGTCCATCTTCGGCAGAAATGCAAAGCTTGCTGCCAATCAGATCCGCGACTTTTATTGTAATTTGATCGTTCATAACCAGCCCCTTAAAAATACAGTCAGGAATCTATTTTTCCTAAGGATTGTATTTACACCTGTCGGCACATCAGCAATTGAAACATCATTCAGATCATCACGGAGTCGTGCAATAACAGAATACAATGGAGCCGCCATATTTGCTTCAAAAAAACTGCAGAATGAAAAATTCAATTCAACAGAATCCAGAAGCAATGCTTGAGTCTGCTTTGCAATACTGGCAATACTGGCAATACTGTCAAACCCGCTGTACTGGCTTCTAATTGTCCCAACATTCACCTGCATAACAATTTATTCCTCTCCTATTCTTGTGACAGATTGATCGTACCACATGAGTAGTTTGGGATCTTCTTCAAGGATTTTGTTCGTTATCTTTTCGGCCACCGTTACAATGACAGCATAATCTTTTTCCTGCCATGCTTTCTTGAACCCTGCTCTAACACCAGTATCAGCCGGTTGTATAATTCTTCAGCAGTTGGCAGTATTGTAATTATTAGGTTTTGTACAGGTTCAACCATGTTATTCCCCTATTTATCTGAATCAGACTGGGATGCCTTGTCAGCAGCGCACCCTTGCTCTACCCATTCGTCAACTTGAATTTTTTTGAATTTCCAGAGACGTCCTATTTTATGAGCAGGCATGCCTTTATCATTGATCCACCGGTAGATAGAATCACGTCTGACCCCAAGATATTCTGCAATTTCATCTACAGACAACCATCTGTCTTCCATATTTATTACTCCATGGTCGTTTCAAAGCCTCTCTATACTTGGCTTATAATATTTGAACCAACCTTCTCAAGGATGAACACCAAGCAACACCCCAAGAAAATCATACATGAGATTACAAAGAAAGAATGAAAAAGTCAATTCTATTATTTACGATTTTAACCGACTTTATTCTATTCTTTATTATTAAAGTGTATTTTGCATACTACAATCTATATTTATGGTGCCATTAGTGAGGTGGGTAAAGAGGCTTTGTATAAGCTTTTAGAACGATGAATTAATGCCTTTTGAGGTGAGGACTTCCTATTTATAGGCATCAGGTTTCCAAAATCCGCAACACGGTGGACTATCCCTGTCAGTCCACACCTTTTCTCAAATTTTAAAAATGAATAATTTTTGCATACTCTTTTCCATTCAGTCGGACAAAATCAGGTTTTGAGACGAATGGTTCAGAATATGCGTCGATATAACAAAACTTCCCGCGGAAACGGATGTCAATGCGATTGTACCTATCGGAGTAGTGCTTTTCCGCATGATCCAGTATGCGTTGCCTTATCTTAGGCTGCATTGCATTCGGAATTGATTTTCCCCCGGATTGAGGATCGTAAACCCACATTTTTCCTGGCACCAAATTTCCTTTCTATCAGCCGAACAGGCGATGTCACTCAAGCGTTTGATTCGCCACTAATAGATTACATACTCACTTTGGGATAATTGGGGTCAGAGTAAAATTAAATATCAAGCTTTCGCCACCCAACCTGCCAACCTGCCTGCCTGCCTGCCTGCCTCTCTTTTTCTCTTTAACCCGTCTACCCGTTAATACCTCAATCTCTTTTCGAAATCGGTCACTACCCACAACCATGCCTTTATTGGCAGGAGTTCGGATTAGCTCTATCTCCCGTTTATTAATATGGCGTGTTATATGAGAAAACCTACCTTCGGGTGAATGGAGTTTTCACTCAATCGATAGCCTAAAAACTTATGGCTTTGGTTTGGGTACTTTTGGTTTTGGTGCAGTGCTCTCCTTGTCTATCTCAGTAGGTATATGTGGTCGTATCATGTCATATAAATACCACTGGCGTTGAGGGGAAAGAGTCGTTTTGAGACCATTTTCGGAATAGAATAGTATTACCATTTTGACTGTCTTTATACCTTTGGCACTTATTGAATCCACCACTTGTCGATGAATTTATGACATCAACTAAATGCTCATACGAGTACACCTTAGAGCGCCTGTATCGTTTTTTAATCAGTCCAAAATAACCATCCGGTGAAAATTTTGCATGCCCGACCAACATAAATGACAGGGTAATGGATTTATGCTTTCCTGTTAAGATTCGGTACATCAGGTACTGGATAACAGCATTATTCTTATTTTGACCAACGCAGTTGTCAGCCGTCAAGAGTACATTTTCTTCTCCCAACCCATGATTGTCGAAAAAATGGTCCAACAATGAAATTACGGTGTCCGCACCTTTTCCAGGAAAATCTGCTTCATCAATGAGGTAGTTGATTTGTTGTGAAATTGCCTCACAGCAAACCCCGAATAGTCACGCTCTTTCTTGGCTGCGATAAGATGTTCTCTGGCCCTCATCAGACAATCCAGTTTGTATTCCTCATCACCAGATGCAATAGAGGCATTGATCAACTTTTTATTATCTTCGCATGTCATGCACAAATCGCTCTTGGGCCTTGAAAAACAATGTGTGAAAAATTTTCTATCCACAACAATCTGAATGTTTGATACTTAACAGGATCGAAACCTTGGATATCCATGCTTTTTTCATAAACCCTATGCACGGATTTGTAATTCATCACAGTAGGCAAATAGACTTTTAATCGACCTTTATCAGCACACAGGTCACGTCCAGGATCAGGAAGGCCATGTACAGCAGAATAATTATTGATAAAGGTGAACACCTTTTGTTTTTCCATAGACGTGCAGGCATGTTTCGGTCTCTTTCCTTTGTTGCCATGCTTTGGCGGCAATGTCCCAACTTCGGACAGGTATTTCTGACGTCGTTTCAGGCGATCTAATGTTTCACCATGGTAAAACAAAAACATATTACGGCATACAGGACGGTCTGCATTGATAAAATAGTCGAATCTTTGTCTTTCCCTTAGCCTGGTTCTCCGTGCAGAAAGAGATTGCTCAGATGAACGCATGAACGTCTGTAATTTACCGACAATAAAACTGTGCTGTTCACTCCATGACATCAAGCGAAAGTCCTCACGAGCATCGAGAACCTCGCTAACGCTGAAAAATTCTTGACAATTTTGACCGCATGGACAGGATGTGGACAAAAAACGGATAACCTCCTCTTTTTCCGCAATTTTGATGGCTGTATCAATTTCTCGAGTTTCAGAGCCTGTTTCTGAAGGAGGACGTCCTACAGGTCGATCCGTAATAAAAGGTTGAATATACTCATCATCGTATTCCTGCAGAGAAATTTCATGTGCTTCAATGGCTTCATAGATGTTTTTGTATGTTTTGTTTAGCATATCGCAAATTATCATCCAATCATACACCGGTCAAGTGATACCAAACTAATCAAAACAACTCTTCACCCGAAGGTAGGTTTTCTCATACAACACGCCATATCATGTTCAAACAAAGCACTATACTTATCACAACGTTCTCTGGAGCCTGCTCTCAGCATCATATATTCTGGCTCTCAGCATCATATATTCTGAATGGAGTGTACACAAATCAGAGGTGTTTCCCAAGGCATTGATCCGGTAGCTGGATCATGATTGGTTATCATTCCCCAGACATGGACGTCACAATACAATATTTAATTTTACTCTGACCCCATTTATCGTGTTGGTTCCATGTCACCTTGATTTTTGCCCTTGACCGTCTCTCTCACCGTTTCATGGACATCCCTGAAGGATTCATGGATGCTGGAAGGCGAGAGCCTGCCCATCTCGATGAACTTCACCACAATCTCTTTGGTGGTTCTCAGTATTTGTTCGTCAATTGATTTCATAATTTGTCTGCATACCAGAGAAGCCGGCCAAGGTCAATCATATTTTGATATATGATCAAACCCACTTTTCCCTTGCCATGTCTGAAATAATGGTTATGATGTATGACTTACCCTGTGTGGATGATCCAGATGCCGGTCCATACACACAGGGCAGAAAACAACAACGCCAGACAGATTGTGATCAAAAAAAGGGTATTGATGCAGAATGGAAAACCAGGAACCGGATAAATCAAACATGGTCGATCGCATCTTTTGCAATGGAAAAGAGATTGTCCTCGTTGGCACGGCCCACGTATCCAGGGAGAGTGCCGATCTTGTCACGAAAATCATCACAGAAGAAAAACCCTGCACCGTCTGTGTAGAGCTTTGCAGCTCCCGGCTTGCCGCCATCAGGGACAATGACAAATGGCGGAACATGGACATTGTCAAGGTCATCAAGGAGAAAAAAGCGCTGCTGCTGCTGATGAACCTTCTGCTGGCCTCTTTTCAGAAAAAAATTGCCGAAAAATTTGACATCCAGCCCGGCCAGGAAATGATCAATGCCGTGGATGCGGCAGAGGCGGTTGGTGCCGAAACAGTCCCAGCGGACAGGGAGATACAGACAACCCTCTCCAGAGTCTGGCGGGGCATGGGGTTCTGGGAAAAAACCAAGCTGATGTTCCAGCTGGTCTTCTCCCTTGGCAGCTCAAATGATATCTCCGAAGAGGAGATCGAACAGATGAAGCAGGAGGACATTCTCCAGACCCTCCTGGCCGACGTCAAACGATCTCATCCCGTGATGGAAAAGGTTCTCATCGATGAACGGGACCAATACCTCTCCGAAAAGATCCGGCAGGCCCCCGGAGAAAAGATCGTCGCAGTTGTAGGAGCCGGCCATGTACCGGGGATAAAGCGCTATCTGGCAGGTGAAAAAAAAAAAAGCCTTGAGCATCTGGACACCATACCCCCCGGGGGAAACCTTGGAAAGGTGCTGAAGTGGCTTATTCCAGGGGCCATTTTCCTGCTCTTTACTGCAGGTTTTTTCATGAAGGGCGGCAATGCGGGCAAGGAGATGATCTGGATGTGGATTGCGGCAAACGGCATCTTCGCCGGGATTGGTGCCATTGCTGCCATGGCCCACCCCTTTACCATTGTCTCGTCGATCCTGGCGGCACCGTTGACCTCCCTGAACCCCATGATCGCGGCAGGCTGGGTATCCGGTCTGGTGGAGGCGTTTTCCAGAAAGCCCAAGGTCAAGGACCTGGAATCCATCCCCGTTGATATAACCTCCATCAGGGGATTCTGGAGAAACAGTGTCACACGTATCCTTCTGGTGGTTGTCTTTACAAACCTCGGCAGCACCGTTGGCACCATGACGGCCATTCCCCTGATGCTGAGAATCATCAATTAGAGAGAACAGCCCCGGATTGACCATAGAACGTGGAACGGCTTCAGGCAGAGCGTTCCCGGGCGAATTTGTCGATGCATTCCGGGTAGAGCTGCCACTCCAGGGCAAGGCCCTTTTTCTTTACTGTTTCCAGGGTGTCGTGGTCTTCGATCTGAAACGCCTTCTGTCCGACGATGGGCCCTGTATCCTCGCCATAGTCGATGAAGTGAACGGTGCACCCGCCGACTTTGCAGCCATACCGGAAGGTATCCCCGTAGCCGTCGGTACCTGGGAAGGCCGGTAGAAGTGCCGGGTGGATGTTCATGATCTTTTGGTCACCGTTTGTGCCGTTGATCCTGTCGATGAAGTACGGGGTGAGGGTACGCATGAACCCGGCAAGGATCAAAAGGTCGATCTTATAGGGCAGAATATGGTCCAAAAGCGCCTTTTCCGCAGCAGCCCTTGTTTTCAGAAAAAAAGAGATCTTCTCCTCTCCGGCACTTTCCGGGATCAGGTTCTGCTGTGCCCTGGTCCGGTCAAGGTCAAAATCATCGGGCAGGACAAGGGATTCCGGGTTCTGCCGGGCCTGGCGGATGATCTTTTTATAATCCACGGCAAAGGTGTCAATGCCGGCGGCCCTGGCCCGATCAAGCCCCCCGGCCCCCGGGGTGTCACTGCCGGTAAAAACGATCTGAGCAGCGATTCTGTTGTCGGAACAGGCATCAATGATCGCCTGGAGGTTGGAGCCTCCTCCGGAAACCAGGGCGCCTGCCTTAATTTTTCTGGCCATTCTTCCTCCTTTTATATTGATTTTTTCCATTTTATTGACAAAGTCTGTACAAGAACATATATTTACATGATATTTCACATTAACACAAACCATAAAGGAAACCTGCTATGACAAAAGATATTAGAGACGATGCATTTGAAACTGAGGTAATAAATTCTGAAAAACCTGTCCTGGTGGACTTCTGGGCGCCATGGTGCGGTCCGTGCAAGGCCATCGGCCCCATTGTTGAAGATCTGGAAAAAACCTATGGTGACAAAATGGTCTTTGCAAAAATCAACGTGGATGAAGAACCTGTTTCCCCCAGCAAATACGGAATCCAGGCCATCCCCACCATCATTCTGTTCAAGGACGGCAAGGTGGCAGAGCAGGTGGTTGGAATGGTTGGCAAAGACAAAATCGAAGAGAGCATCAAAACCGTTATAGAAGGTTAATCGATCCACTTTCCAGTGACGCCGGGCCGCATGGGAGTTGGCGGATAACGCCCGGGCCGGAAAGTTGAAGACAATGGTTAAAAAATTTTAAACCGCAGACAGGTTGAGGGTGTTGCCCCCTGAACAGCAATGGGCTGGGGTTTGTTTGCGACAAGGGAGTATAAGATGCCACAGAGTGATTATGATATTGTAATAATCGGTGCCGGACCTGCCGGGCTCACCGCTGGTATTTATGCGGCAAGGGCCAGGATGAACGTGTTGCTGGTGGAAAAAGCCGTTCCGGGGGGCCAGGTGATCGTAACGGACTGGGTGGAGAACTACCCGGGATTCCCCGAGGGGATAACCGGGTTTGACCTGGGGGAAAAGATGCTCACCCAGGCCAAAAACCTGGGCCTTGAGATAGAAACGGCTGAAGTGAACAGCATGGATCTTTCAAAGGATGTCAAAAAACTGAGCCTGTCCGGCAGAGAGATCACCTGCAGATCCGTTATCATTGCCACAGGCGCCTCTCCCAGGAAACTCAACATCGGGGAAGACAAGTTCTCGGGCAAGGGAGTCTCTTTTTGCGCCACCTGCGACGCCCCCTTTTTCAAGGGCAAAACAGTTGTTGCCGTTGGCGGGGGAGACACTGCCGTCCAGGAGGCGGTTTACCTGACCAGGTTTGCCGAAAAGATCTACCTGGTCCACCGCAGGGATGAACTCCGGGCAACGCAGATCCTCAGGGAACGGGCCTTTGACAACGAGAAGATCGAGTTTGTCTGGGATTCCGTGGTGACCGGCATGGACGGTCTCTTTGGCATCGAAAATGTCCAGGTGAAAAATGTAAAGACCGGTGAAGAGCAATCCATCAAGGCCAACGGCTGCTTTATCTGGATCGGTATCACTCCCAACACCGCCTTTGTCAATGATTCGGTAAAGCTTGACCAGGGCGGGTTTGTCATCGCCGACCAGCACATGGCCACTTCGGTACCGGGGGTTTTTGCCGCCGGTGATGTACGGACCACACCCCTGCGGCAGATCTCCACGGCAGTGGGAGACGGTGCCATCGCGGCCCTGTCGGCGGAACACTACATTGAGAACCTTTGATCCGTAATAACGGCCATGAGCAGCGTGCTCACAACAAAACCCGGATCGGCTGCCGGCGCACCACGACTTTCATATAAAAAAGCCAGAGCAGACAGCATCGGCAGAAAAAGATGGTGTTATAATTGAAAATTGTCAAAAAAATGAATTGGTTACCATGAAACGTATCTATAGTTTGCTCATTGCGGCCCTGTTTTTCTCGTCTCTTTCAGGCTGCTCGTGGTTCAATCCCCCCCATGAAATGGAAAAAAGCGCAGAAACCCTTGCATCTGAAGGGTCAGCAGCCTTCATGGACGAGGATTACCACCAGGCCATCGAGTCGTTTACCACCCTGAAAGACTGGTATCCCTTCAGCAGATATGCCATCCTGGCGGAGTTGAAGATTGCAGATGCCCACTATGAAAGGGAAGAATATGCAGAGGCGATCTTTGCCTACAGGGAGTTTGAAAAGCTCCACCCCAGGAACGAGGCGATCCCCTATGTCATCTACCGCAGAGGAATGTGCTGGTACAACAGAATCGACACCGTGGACAGGGACCAGAAATCCGCTAAAAAAAGCATGGCCCAGTTCAACCGCCTGAAAGAGCAGTATCCGGAAAGTTCTTATGCCCAAAAAGCCGAAGATAAAACAGAAAAATGCATCGCCAGCCTGGCAGGCCATGAGCTCTACGTGGCAAACTTCTACCTGAAAAAAGAAGAATACCGGGCAGCCCTCAAGCGTTTTGAGTACCTCTTTGCCCACTACCCGGAGACCAAAGAAGGGGAACAGGCCTTAAAGCATATTCCCCAGTGCAAAAAGAAAATAGAAAAAAAGCAGTAACAGCGAAGACAACGGGGTCAGGCCTGCCTTATTGTCATTATCTACGGCGTTTTTGGAATTATACCGGACAGGGAAGATAATGACAATAACCCAGGCCTGACCCCCTCACACATAATTAGAATTGCTGTTTACAATTGCTGCGGTTTGATGTATAAATCGGTGTTTTGATATATAGCCGGCCATCGCAGGCCCATATGG
>JAWOGI010000210.1:0-13593 GCA_046496975.1 Desulfobacteraceae bacterium
TGATCATGATTGATGTAAACCTTGACCTTTTCGGCCGGCTTGGGGAAGAAGATTTTGTTTTATATGAAAATCGTGTAATCCCGGCAGCCGATTCGGAGTTTTGCCCTACGCTCATGGAGCCAGGGCTCCTCTTCGAGTCACGCAAATCATCCAAGATTTGCTCCGAGGTGAGCGGCAGCTCCTTCAGCGTCCATGCTGACCGCTACCGCTCAAAACCGCTACGGGCAAAACCCCGAACCGGCTGCCTCTGCATCGGACTTTAATACTTCGTTGTGATGCGCGCATCATGGGTGTTATTTAAAACGGCCGTCGGACCGTTTTTCTGCAACCTGATCCATGCTGGCCTGCATCCACCCGGACCGGCTCTCCTCAACTTTATCAAAGCTTTCGATATAAGGCTTTATGTCCAGCACCGGTGTTTCGTTCAACAGGTCAATGCCGTTCACCTTGACAACTCCCCGACGGACAGAAACGAGCTCCACGATGGAGAGCCCGATATGGTTGGGCCTCAGGGGAGACCGGGTGGAAAACACCCCCCTCTCCACCGTGTCCATGAAAGGGGTCACACGAAGGGCTGTTTGGCCGGCCTTGTGAAAAAGATACAAAAGGTAGACATGGCTGAACCCCTCCAGGTCTTTCAGACCTTCAACATAAGGCTCATAAATTTCGACTGCGCCCTGCACATCCGTGGCTCCCCTGGGCTGTATGGGCATGTTTTCAATACTGGTAAACGGTGTCTTTGCAATGCCAATGGGTTCCATTTTTTCTCCTTATTTTTTTCAACTTGCAAGAATGACAGGATTCCTATAGGTTACTGTATTAAATGTCAATACTTAAACACTTTCACATAAACCAACAAGGAGTGTCACAATGCTTCAGCAGCAGAAAATAGGATTTATCGGAAGCGGAAACATGGGCGAAGCCCTTATCAGCGGACTTGTTCTCTCCGGGGCGGCAAAGCCTGAAAACATCATCTGTTCTGATATCAACAGTGAGCAGTTAAACGAAATAAAAGAGAAGTACCAGGTCCTGACAACACCGGACAATGTCGAGGTCATTGAAGCATCGGACATTATCGTCTATGCCACAAAGCCCCAGATCCTGGCCTCGGTTCTCAAGGAGACCGCCCACGCCCTTAACATGTCAAAACTTGTCATCTCCATCGCTGCCGGCGTTCCCCTGGCAGCCATTTCAGCCGGCCTTAACAAGGAACTCCGCCTCATCCGGGCAATGCCTAATATCTGCGCCTTTGTCAAGGAGAGCGCCACGGCCATTGCAGCAGGGGCCCACGTCCAGGAGGGGGATATCGAGCGTTCAAAGGCGATCTTTGACTCCATCGGCAAAACAGTTTTCATACAGGAAAACATCCTCATGGACGCCTTCACCGGACTCAGCGGCAGCGGGCCTGCGTATATATTTCTCATCATCGACGCCATGGCAGATGCCGGGGTCAAGATGGGGCTGTCCAGAAAAGACTCGCTCTTCCTTTCAACCCAGACCGTTCTGGGCTCTGCAAAGCTGCTCATGGAATCAAAGGAGCATCCGGGCTCCCTCAAAGACAGGGTCACCTCTCCCGGAGGAACGGCCATTGCCGGCATACACACCCTGGAAGAGGGAGGGCTGAGAACCACCATGATCAACGCGGTAGAGGCCGCATCAAACCGGGCCACGGAACTTGGAGAAATGATGATCAAGAACTTTGCCGACAACAACACCCCGAAAAAATAGGACACACAAGGAGAGTAGACTGGCATCTGCCACACAATTTTTTTTGACATGTCAACCGGTGTGTAAAACAGGGTTGACACGTGACGTCCAAAATAGAATGGCTCTGCAGGTCTGCACTGCAAAGCCATTCCAACATCAAGTGAGGTGTTCCGGCCCAGAGGCAGATTGACAAGCAACCGGCTCCAGACCTTGGAATCTTTAACAAGCAATAAAGGTGCCACCACCGCCCTGGATATAACCATGGGCCGGTCCAGGCCGTTTATTTCAGTTCATGGGTGATCTCCCTTTCACACAGTCCCATGAGATAGAGCAGCCCGTCAAGGCCAACACTTGAAATGGTGTTGTCGGCCTTTTCCATGACAACGGGCTTGGCATGAAATGCGACCCCCAGGCCGGCGATACTGATCATGGGCAGATCGTTGGCACCGTCCCCCACAGCAATGGTCTGCTCGATGGAGATCTCCTCTTTTTCGGCAATCTCTTTTAAAAGCAGGGCCTTTTTCTCTCCGTCGACAATGTCCCCCACCACCCTGCCGGTCACCTTGCCGTCCTCGATGTCCAGCTCATTGGCGTAAACATAGTCAAACCCCAGCTTATCTTTTAAATAATCGCCGACAAAGGTAAAGCCCCCGGAGAGGATCCCGAGCTTGAAGCCAAGGCCCTTGAGGGTTCTGGTGACAAGCCCTGCCCCTTCGGAGAGGGGAAGGTTTTCCGTTAAACCGGCCAGCTTTGAACTGTCAATCCCCTTGAGAAGGGCGACCCGCTGAACAAAGCTCTCTTTAAAATCGATTTTTCCCTGCATGGCGGCTTCGGTTATCTTGGCCACCTGCTCTTCAACCCCGGCAAGTTTTGCCAGTTCGTCGATCACCTCTGCCTGGATCAGGGTGGAATCCATGTCAAAGACAACCAGCTTCCTGTTCTTGCTGTAGATGTTGTCCACATGAAAGGAGATGTCAATGCCCGACTCCCGGGAGATCTCCATGAAACGGCCCCGCATCCCCATGATATCCAGGGGCTTGCCCGTGACGGAAAACTGGATGCTGGCCCTTGGATTGTTGTGGGCGGGTTTCAGGGCGACACGGCCTGTGAGCCGGTGAATGCCCTCGATATTGAGGTTGTTTTCGGCAATAACCGAGATAACGCTGGAAATCTGCCGGGCGGTGAGCTTTTTGCCCAGGAGGGTTATAATCCGACGCTCACTGGCCCTGGCCTCTGCCCAGTTTTCGTAATGGTTCTGGTCCACCGGCTTGAAATCGATGGAGAGCCCCATTTTGTGGCTCTCGAAAAGCATGTCCTTGAAGATGGCGGCAAAATCCTCCTCCCTGGGAATTTCCACAAGGATCCCAAGGGAGACGTGCTCGTGGATCACTGCCTGGCCGATGTCAAGGACACTGGCGCTGTAATGGGCCAGGATGCCGGTAAATTTTGCATCGAGCCCCTTCCTGTCCCTGCCGGTTATATTGATCAGGACAACTTCGCTCATGACACTCCTCCGCTGCCGGAAGACGGGGCCGCTGCCAGATTTCCCACAACCTCCCTGAGCACGGCATCCACATCTGCCGCGGCCTTTTCAGCCACCTGGATGATCGCCTCAACGGTGTCCTTTTGCGGTGCATCGGGATCATTGATGTTGGTGATGGTGGCAAGGCCGAGGAGTTTCATGCCCCCGTGGACCCCTGCAATGGCCTCCATTACCGTGGAAAAGCCCACGGCATCACTGCCGATCATCCCGAGGAACCTTGTCTCTGCCGGTGTTTCAAGGGAGGGGCCGGCAAGCCCGGCATAAATTCCCTTTCGCGGGACAAGCCCCCTGTTTTTCAAGGCCGTCTCGGCAAGGCAGGAGAGATTGGTGTCATACACCGCTGTCATGTCGGGAAAACGGATGCCCCAGTCATCTTCATTGGGTCCTGTGAGGGGATTGCTCCCGGTAAGGTTGATATGATCCTGGATGATCATGATATCACCGGGGGAAAAGGCCAGGTTCAAGCCCCCCGATGCGTTGCTTATAATGAGATATTCCACCCCGAGCATCTGCATCACCCGGACGGGAAAGGTCACCTCCAGAGGAGAATACCCCTCGTAAAGGTGAAACCTCCCCTGCATGGCCATCATCTCCACCCCTTCCAGGGCGCCGCAGAGAAGTTTCCCCTTGTGGCTCTCCACGGTGG
The DNA here is from genome assembly GCA_046496975.1 of Desulfobacteraceae bacterium. Classification (GTDB taxonomy): domain Bacteria; phylum Desulfobacterota; class Desulfobacteria; order Desulfobacterales; family Desulfobacteraceae; genus DATFJZ01. Next base: position 3,897 of record JAWOGI010000210.1, read on the forward strand.
AGACGGGGAAATCGGGGATTTCAGCATAGTCAAAGGTGTCCGTTACCACCATGGAGTCGGTGCTTGCCCCGAGACCGGTGCCGGTAAGAAATCCCACCCTTGGAGCAACCGAGGTGTGCTTTTGGATGAATTGCGCTGTTTTTTCGACATTTTCTCTGTAAATTTGATTCACCTTTTGTGTTGTTGAGCCCTTCTGGTCATTACCCGTTGAAGTCGGATAAACCACCGGGCAGTACGTTCGGTATTTGTAACCTGAAGAGAAAATCAAGTCAACCTTAGCCGTCAGAAATAAACACACACCCCTCATTTCGTGCTCCCGTCCCTCCCATGGCCGAAGTGATTATCATGCCCCCGATTTTTTTATTGACATTCCCCCCGATTGTGTTGTTATTAGAGTAGCAACACAATTGAGGAGAAACCAGTGAAAAATTTGTCAAGTTTACAAAATCTTGGATTTACCCAATACGAGGCTGCCTGCTACATGGCCCTGATCCAGGACCACCCGGTGAACGGTTCACAGCTCAGCCGGCTCTCCGGGGTGGCAAGGTCCCGGGTATACGATGTTCTGCAGGGGCTGAAGGCCAAGGGATATGTGGTTGAGGTCAGGCAGGGATCCTACGCCCCCCTCCCCTCGGACGAGCTGATCAAGCGGGTGACAGCCCGGTTTAACGCCAACATCGCTGCCCTGGAAAAAGAGGTTGCCAGAACAGCCCAAAAGACAGACCTTGAATTCATCTGGACCTTGACCGGATACGATACGGTCATGGAAAAGGCCATTGAAATGATCAAAAACGCCGAAAAAGAGATCTATGTCCGGCTCTTTCCCCGGGCAGATCACCACCTGGAAAAACACCTGAAGCGAGCCGCCGAAAAAAAGGTCAATATCCGGTACATCGCCATGGGAGCGATCCCCAGAAAGTTCGACATCCAGGTGATCCATCCCGAACAGGAGACACTGGTGGAAACCATCGGCGGAAATTCCTTTGATGTGATCTGCGACAGAAAAGAGGCCCTTACCGGCATATTTGAACCGGACAATGAAGATCTGTCTCCCATCAACTGGACAAGGAACCGGTGGTTTGTAACGGCAAGCAGAGACAGCCTCCGTCACGACTTTTTCCACTGTTTTCTCCAAAAGACCTATGACAACAACGAAGCCCTGACAGAAGATGAAAAGAAGATATATAAAATCATAAAACAGGACAGATAAGCAGTAAACCTGGAGCCTGATCATTGAGTGGGGTCAGGCAAATGTAACGGATGGCCCATGTTATGACCAGGCCTGAATCTCCAGGCCTGTCCCCAAAAAGAGCACAAAAAGAGAGGTGCAAAATGAATGCTTTACAAGAAAAAATACAGGACATCGGGTTTTCCACGATTCCTGACAGTGACATTTTCGATTTTGACAGGGATCACGGCGCCCGTCACTACGACCGAATCAGCCTCGTTGTCAGAAAAGCCCTGGGATGCTGGCTCTTTGATGACCACGGCAACCAATACCTGGACTGCCTTGCCGCCTACTCGGCGGCCAACCCCGGCCACAACCACCCGGAGATCGTCAGGGCGGTAACAGAGGCCCTCCATGGAAACTTTTCATCGGTGGTTTCCAATGTGGTCTACTCCGATCCCCTGGGGGTATTTCTTGCCAAAGCGGCAAAATTCACCCCCCAGCTGGGACCGCGCTTTGGAAACCGGGGAAACAAGGTGCTCCCCAAAAACGGAGGCGTTGAATCCGTTGAAACGGCAATCAAGGCCATGCGGTACTACGGCTACAGCCAGAAGGGGATTGAGGACGGAAACCAGGAGATCATCGTGTTTGACAACAATTTCCACGGCAGAAGCATTTCCGTGGTCTCCTTTTCAACCTCCGAAAAATACCGCCAGGGGTTTGGCCCCCTCACCCCGGGGTTTGTCTCTGTCCCCTTCGGTGATCTCTTTGCCGCAAAAAAAGCCATCACCAACAACACCTGCGGCATCCTGGTGGAGCCCATGCAGGGGGAAGGGGGAATGAACGTCCCCCCCGACGGGTTCCTCAAGGGACTGAGAAAACTGGCCGATGACAACGATCTGCTCCTGGTGTGTGATGAGATCCAGGTGGGCCTGGGCAGGACCGGAAAAAAATTCTGCTTTGAGCATGAGGCCATTGTGCCCGACGGTGTCATCCTCGGCAAGGCCCTTTCCGGGGGCATCGTGCCCTTGTCGGTGTTTATCACCAACAGGGAGATCATGGATATGGTGTTCACCAAAGGGTCGGACGGCTCCACCTTTGGCGGTTACCCCCTGGCCTGTGTTGCCGGGACGGCAGCCCTGGAGGTGCTGGAAGAGGAGAACCTTGCAGGCCGGGCCGCTGAAAAAGGAAAAATACTCAAACAAAGAATCGAGAAGCTGGCCTTAAAATCCAGCCGTGTCAAGGAAGTCAGGGGCAAGGGGCTTTTCATCGGCATCGAGGTAAAAGAGAAAAACGCAATGGTCCTGTGCAGGGAACTGCTGAAACTGGGCCTGGTGACCAATGACAGCCACGGGCACACCATCAGAATCTCCCCGCCGTTGACCATCAATGACAGGGAACTTGATTTTCTGGTGGCCCGGCTGGAAAAGGTGCTGCTGGATTAGGAGGGAGGAACGTGGAGGTTCACATTGTGTTCCCGCAGCAGTGAGAGGATCTTCTTCGGGGGGGTTTTGTCGGTGAAAAGCTCGTCAATTTCCGACAGATGGCCCAGACGCACCATGGCATTTCTCCCGAACTTTGAGTTGTCGGCCACAAGGCAGACCCTGGCCGAACCGGCAATGATCGCCCTTGCCACCATCACCTCCTGGTAATCAAAATCGAGAAGATCCCCTTTTTCATCAATCCCGCTGATCCCCACCACGCAGAAGTCCGCCCTGAACTGGTTGATATAGTCCAGGGCGGCATGGCCGGTGATGCCGCAGTCCCTGTTTCTCACCACCCCGCCGGCCATGAATATTTCAATTTTAGGGTTTTTGCTCAAAATCACGGCAACGTTCAAATTGTTGGTGATCACCCGAAGTCCGTTTTTTTTCAAAAGCTCCCGTGCGATCTCTTCGGTGGTGGTTCCTATATTGATGAAAACCGATGCCTTGGCCGGTATCTGCCGGGCGACCATTCGAGCAATGATCCTCTTCTCTTCCAGGCAGAGGATCTGCCGTGCCGAATAGCCGATGTTTTCAACACTGGTGGCAAGGCCGGCACCACCGTGGTACCGCTTGACCAGCCCCTGCCGGCTCAAGGTGCCGATGTCCCGCCGGATGGTCTGGGGAGTCACCCGGAACTCCTGTGCCAGATCCTCAATGGAGACATACCCCAGCAGCTGCACCTTTTCCACAATCCTGTTCTGCCGCTTTTCCATTTTTTTCCTTTCGGCTCCATGCCGCAACAGGTTCCCGGCATGCAGTCCCCGGCCCGGCACGGGCCTTCATTTTTCCACCTTTGCTGTCAACTCGGGCCTTGATGATAACAGGCTTGGTCATAACACCGGCCAATCACCATTTATCATATTCTACAGAAATGTAAAGCTTTTGCCCTGGCAAATGTAAAAAACCGAAAATAAATGTTGAAAACCGAAAATCAAAGTGGTACTGTTTTTTTATAATGGCCATGCCCTGCGGGCACAACAAAGATAGGGTCGTAGACGCGGAGCCAAGTCGAATTAGAGGCAGCCGGTTCGGGGTTTTGCCCGTAGCGGTTTTGAGCGGTAGCTGTGAGCATGGATGCTCTAAACAGCTGCCGCTCACCTCGGAGCAGCCCATGGACGGGCTGTGAGAATGAGCGTAGGGCAATACCCCGAATCGTCTGCCGGGATTACACGACTTTCATATAAAACGGCCATGCAGGTTATTCAGCAGAAAACGGAGAAGAGACTCATGGAAACAGAAGTACTTATCATAGGAGGGGGGGCAACCGGAACGGGTCTCGCCAGGGACCTCGCCCTGCGGGGTGTCAAGAGCCTCCTGGTGGAAAAATCCGACATCAATGCAGGGGCCTCCGGGGGCAACCACGGACTGCTTCACAGCGGTGCCCGGTATGTTTCAAACGATGCCGAAAGCGCTGTGGACTGCAGAAAAGAGGGAGCTATACTGAAAAAAACCGCCCCGTCATGCGTTGACAACTGCGGCGGGCTCTTTGTTGCCGTGGAGGGAGACGATGAAAACTATGCAGCCGATTTCCCCCTGATGTGCCAAAAGAACGGAATCCAGTCTACCCCGGTCTCCCGTGAAGAGGCCCTGGAAATGGAGCCGGCCCTTTCAAACAAAATCATTGCCGCCTTCCGGGTCCAGGACAGCGCCATTGATCCGTTCATGCTCTCCCTGGAAAACATTGCCCATGCAAGAACTCTTGGCTCCTCCCTTCTCTGCCACACCCGTGTTCTCCGCATGGAAAAGGAGAAACGCCGCATCACCCGGGTATGGCTCCGGGAGGCGCACACCGGCAGGGAGTTTTCCGTGGAACCCCGGCAGGTTGTCAATGCCTCGGGGGCCTGGGCAGGTCAAGTGGCGGCCATGGCCGGGGCAGATCTCGGCATTCTCTTTTCCATGGGCACCCTGCTTGTCACCCAGTCAAGGATAACCAATGGTGTTATCAACCGGTTAAGACCCCCGTCCGACGCGGATATTCTCGTTCCCGGGGGCACAGTATCCATCATCGGCACCACATCAAGGAGAATCGACGATCCGGACAGGGCCAGACCCTCTGTTCAGGAGACGGACCTCATTGTTCAGCAGGGCGCCGGGATGATCCCGGCCTTGGAAGAGACACGGTTTATCCGGGCCTATTCCGGTGTCAGACCCCTTGTCAGCGGCCAGGAGCAGGAAGGAGACGACAGAGATGTCAGCCGGGGCTTTTCCCTCCTTGACCACGAAAAAGACGGCCTTGAAAATTTTACCACCATCACAGGGGGAAAACTCACCACATTCCGGCTCATGGCCGAAAAGACAGCCGACCTCGTATGCCGCCGCATGGGAAACAGCCAGCCGTGCACCACGGCAACAGCAGTCCTGCCCTCCACCAGCCAGGGAAAATGGACAGAACCCGGCCTGGCACCGAAACAATGGATGCATAAAACAAAAAAAGAGAAAGACAAGATTCTTTGTGAATGTGAAATGATCTCCCAGAGCACCATTGACGATCTGATCGGTGAAATGGAAAAAAGCGGGGAGATCCCGGACCTGCTCCACCTGGGCAAACGGAGCCGCCTTGGCAAGGGCCCCTGCCAGGGGGCCTTCTGCAGCGTAAGGGTGCTTGCCCACATGTACGACACCCAAAAAGCAGCAGGAAGCAGGGGCCTTGATGAGATCAAAGCCTTTCTCAATGAACGGTGGAAGGGTCAGAAGCCCATATTCTGGGGCGATCAGCTGATCCAGGCAGAACTTACCGAAGCCTTGCACTGCGGCCTCTTTGACCTTGAACTTGTTTCCCGGAAGGAGGAACCATCATGACCCCCCACGCTTCTGTTGTAACCACCGACCTTGCCATTGTGGGCTCGGGCATGGCAGGCATGGCAGCCGCCGTGTTTGCCGCAAACCGTGGAATTTCAACGGTGCTTGCCGGCAAAAGCAGCGCCATCCACTTTGCCAGCGGCGTCATGGACCTCATGGGGGTATTTCCTGCCGGCGTGGAACATCTGGACCCCTGGAGTGGTATCGAACAGGTAAAAACGTCTCTTCCCGGTCACCCCTACGGCAAAATCGACGTCAGAAAGATCAGCGCGGCCCTGGCTGAGATCAGCGATTTTTTGGCAGCCAGGGACCTGCCCTACCAGCGGGCGGCCTACCGCAACATCGACATCATCACCTCCGTGGGCACCCGGAAAAAAACCTACATGGTTCCCCGGACCATGTGGAAGGGAATCGAGGCCTTTGAAACAAAGGCCCCGACGCTTTTGGTAGATTTTACCGGGTTAAAGCTGTTCAGCGCAAAACAGATCCGGGCCTGCCTGGCCGGACAGTGGGAGAAGACAAAAGCCGTTTGTGTCGATTTTCCCGGAACCGAGTTTCTGGAAGAGGTCCACCCCGAACATCTGGCAAGGAGCATGGACCTTTCCCAGAACCGCATCCAGCTGGCAGAAAAGATAAAGCCCTTTGTCAAGGATGTGGAATACGTTGGTTTTCCGGCCATGGTGGGCCTGTACAAATCCAGGGAGGCCCTGCAGGAGATGGAATCCCTCCTCGGCGCGGCTGTTTTCGAGATCCCGACGCCGCCGGTTTCGGTTCCCGGTATACGGCTCCACGACGCCTTTCAAAAAGGGCTTGAAAAAAAACAGTGTTTGCATTCTCTGCCAGAAATGGTAAAAGATATCAGGATAGTGTCCAACGGCAATGTTCGGATTTCTGCAGGCAGCCAGGAGGCCTTGACAACCATCGAGGCAAAGAAAGTGATCCTTGCAACGGGACGGTTTCTCGGCAGGGGACTTGTTGCCGGTAGAACCGGGATACAAGAGAGCCTCCTGGGTCTTCCCGTCGTCCAGCCTGAAACGAGAGAAGAGTGGCACCGCGATGAACTTTTTGATCCCGGGGGCCACGAGATCAACCGGGCAGGCATTGAAACCGACCAACTGCTCAGGCCCCTGGCAGCGCCGGAAACACCCTTTGCAGACAATCTATTCGCAGCGGGCTCCATCCTGGCCCACAGCGACTGGACACGCCTGAAATGCGGATCTGGTGTTGCCATGGCAACGGCCTTTGCCGCCGTAGAGAACATCAAAACCATGGGAAAATTTTGACACCCAGGCCTTTGAGTTTACAAGGCTTTTAAAAAGGACAAACTTATTGATACGACCCATCTCTTCACTGATCAAGAGACTTTTAAAAAAAACACCAGCAGAAGAAACAGAGACCGGGAAAACAGAAACAACGGCCGGTAAAACGGATAACTGCAAGAGTCCGGAACCGTCGCCCCCCCCGGGGCCTGACCAGGCATCAAGCCAGGAAAAAAAGTCTCCTCCTGAACCGTCCAGGAGATCCAGGCCCCCAGAGATGACTCCCCCCGACCCCTCCCAGAAACCGGCTGCTGCAAAACCCGTTCCCCCGAAGAAAAAAAGGTGGTCCCTTGACCAGTTCCAGGTCTCTGAAGCGGAGGGAAAGGTGCGATTCCATGATTTCAGCCTTCCCTTGAACCTCATGCATGCCCTGGCAGATCTGGATTTCCAGTATGCCATGCCGGTACAGGCCGAAGTGATTCCCTGCACCCTGGAGGGACAGGATGCCACGGCAAGGGCCCAGACGGGAACCGGCAAGAGCGCCGCCTTTCTCATCACCATCATCACCCGGCTGGCCAGGAACCCCATCAGGGAAAAACGGGCAAAGGGAATGCCACGGGCACTGATCCTTGCCCCCACCAGAGAACTTGTCCTGCAGATCGAAAAAGATGCAAAGGCGCTGGCAAAATATTCAAACCTCCATATCGTCTCCATCTTCGGGGGCATGGGGTACCAGAAACAGCAGGAGCTGCTTGACAAGAGACCCGTGGACATAATTGCCGCCACCCCGGGAAGACTCATCGATTTCACCGGCCAGAAGATTGTCAAGCCGGGCAAGTTGGAGATACTGGTCATTGACGAAGCCGACCGCATGCTGGACATGGGATTTATACCGGATATCCGGCGGATCATCTACTCAACCCCCCACAAGGATACCCGGCAGACCCTGTTTTTCAGTGCCACCCTCTCTCCGGAGATACTGAGAATCTCATCCCAGTGGACAAAAGAGCCCGCCCAGATTGAAATCGATCCCGACACCAAAGCCGCTGAGAACATCAGCCAGAAGGTCTATATTGTCACCGAAGAGGAGAAGTTTGTCCTGCTGTACAACCTTGTTTCAACGAAAAACCTTGAACGGGTGATCCTCTTTGTCAACCGGCGGGACACCACCCAGAGAATTGCAGGAAAACTCGACCAGTACGGCATCAAGAGCAGTATTCTGTCAGGAGCTGTCTCCCAGAGCCAGAGAATCAGGACCCTTGACAACTTCAAGAAGGGAAAGAGCCGGATTCTCGTGGCAACGGACGTGGCCGCCCGGGGACTGCACATCGAAGGGGTGAGCCACGTGGTCAATTACGACCTGCCCCAGGATCCGGAACACTACATCCACAGGATCGGAAGAACCGGCAGGGCCGGAGCCGACGGTATCTCGGTGAGTTTTGCCGACGAGAAGAGCTCATTTTACATTCCAGAAATCGAAAAAGTGCTGGAAAACACTCTGGAGTGTGAGTACCCCGATGAAGAGTTGCTCAAGCCCCTGCCAAAACCGGTCAAAAAGCCTCAGAAACAGCAAAAAAAATATCCCCCGAAATCCGGAAAAAAGGGGTCGTTTCGTCCCAGGGGAGGAGATAAAAACACCCGGAAAAAGAGCCCTTCCCCCAAACAGTCCAGGCCCCGACCTGCAGCGCCCAAAAAGAATCAAACCTGACGCCATTGGTCGGAAATCAGCTCCAGAGAACTGCATTATGGTGCCGGAAAAACAGGAACCCATCCCTGGGGACTTGACCACAGGGAAATAAATGGGTATATACACAACGAACAGGTTATAAAGTTGAGAAAAACAATCTTAAAGGAGTAAAAAATGTTTGGTTTGGGAATGCCTGAAATCCTTCTGATACTGGCCATAGCCCTGATCGTTATCGGCCCGAAAAAGCTTCCTGAGCTTGCCAAAACCCTCGGAAAAGCCATGGGCGAATTCAAGAATGCCGCCCAGGACTTCAAGAGAAGCATCGACATTGACAGTACGGTCCGGGACATCAAAGAGCCGGCTGAAAGCATGAAAAGGGATATTGAGGATGCGGTTAAAGGAACAGGCAAAGCGCCGGAACCCGATGACAGCAGTGATGATGCCCAGAGCAGCGCTCCAGAAGAGAGCGCCCCCGGAGAAAAGAACAGCCCCTCTGATCAAACCAGGGACAGGTCCTAGCAATGGGCACCAGTGTTGAAGAAGAAAAAACACCTTTTACAGAGCACCTCGGTGAACTGAGAAACCGTCTGGTCCGCTCGTTCATTGCCGTTGGAGCCGGTTTTGCCATCTGCTACTGTTTTAAGGAGAGACTCTTTGATTTCCTGACAGCCCCCCTGATAACGGCAATGGGTGGCAACACCAACATGATATTCACCGGCCTTCCCGAAGCCTTTTTCACCTACCTCAAGGTCTCGTTGCTGGCAGGTATCATTCTGGCTCTTCCCCTTCTCTTCTATGAATTCTGGATGTTCGTCTCCCCCGGCCTTTACCGGAAAGAGAAAAAATTTCTCATCCCTGTTATCCTTCTCTCCATTGTCTTTTTTCTCCTGGGATCGGGATTCGGCTACTTCATTGTCTTTCCCTATGGATTTAAATTTTTCCTCGGATTTTCCACTGAAACCATCCAGGCCATGCCCTCAATGAAAGAGTACCTTGGCTTTGCGTCAAAGATGCTGCTGGCCTTTGGACTTGTTTTTGAGCTGCCCCTGGTGATTACCTTCATGGCAAAGATGGGCCTTGTTACGGTCCCGTTTCTAAAGAAAAACAGAAAATATGCCTTGCTGCTCTTTTTTGCAGGTTCTGCCATGATCACCCCGCCCGATGTCATCACCCAGGTGATGATGGCAATCCCCCTGATGCTCCTGTACGAAATCAGCATCCTCGGTGCCCGTTTTTTTGCCGGAAAAAAAAGTGAGGAAGAGGAGGACCACGAGGAAGAGGAAGAGGAAGAGGAAGA
>JAWOGI010000330.1:0-5582 GCA_046496975.1 Desulfobacteraceae bacterium
TTTCTGTAGGACCGCAAGGCTATACAATATGAAGCAAGGAGAAACTTGGCAGTGACAACTTGGACAGCAATCCCATTGAGAAATCTAATAGTCAGTATCTTGACCGTCGGGAATCGTTGTTTTCACATATTCAAGGGCCTGTCTGTCGCCGTCGGCGGTATCCACAGTGTATCCGTTATTTTCAAGAATGGTTGTCACCTGAATCAAGGCGGCTTCATTGTCTTCCACAAGGAGGATACGGGCTTTGTTCCGGGCCTCTTCTGTTTTCTCCCCGTTGTTTTGCTTGTCCGGTGCATGTTGCTTGTCCAGTGCATGTTGCTTGTCCGGTGCAGCGGTGTTGTCTGAAAATGGTTTCAGATCAACAGCCTCTGTTTCAGCCAACGGTTCTGTCCATTTTACCGGCAGGGTCAGACAAAAGGTGGATCCTTTTCCCGGTGTACTGTCAACGGTAAGGCTGCCGCCAAGCAGATTTGTGCATTTGTATGCTATGGCAAGTCCCAGGCCTGATCCTTCATGCTGCCGGGCGGAACTGCCGTCCACCTGAATAAATTCCTCAAATATCCGGGGCAGATCTTCTGAATCAATTCCAATTCCGGTATCGCTGATGTCAATGTAAATATGGGTGCCGTCATGGTAAGTCCGGACATGGACATGTCCCTGTTCGGTAAATTTTATCCCGTTGTTTACAATGTTCTGAATGATCTGGCTGACCCGGGTTTCATCACTTTCAATCATCGGAAGATCTTTGGCGAGTGTCAGCTCAAGGGCGATCTTTTTTTCCCTGGCAAGGGGGTCAAGGCGTTCCCCAATAATCTCAATGGTGGATGTAATGGAAAAGAAAGCAGGGGTTAATTCCAGTTTTCCAGCTTCTATTTTGGACATGTCAAGGATGTCATTGATCAGCGAGAGCAGATTTTTGCCGTTGCGCTCTATGATTTCCAGATACCCGGCTTCTTCCCGGGAAAGCTTGTCTGCGGAATACATCACCAGCACCCGTGACAAGGCCATGACGGAATTCAAGGGGGTGCGCAGTTCATGGCTCATATTGGAGAGGAATTCGCTTTTCATCCGGTTTGCCGCTTCCACTTGATTTTTCTGGACCGCAAGCTCAATGTTCTGCTGTTTTAACTCTTCAGACTGCTCCTGGAGTTCAGTGGCCTGGGCCTGAAGCTCTTCTGCCATCACGGCTTTTTTTTCATTGGCCAGCATGATGGTCAGGGCGGTCTCCAGCTGTTTGGTCCAGGGCAGTGCCATGATATCAAAGATCTTGTCTGGATAGGAGGTGATGCTGGCAAGGCAGATAACTCCTGTGGCATGTCTGTTCAGGATAATGGGAGAGAGAATGATCTCTTTGGGCTTGATTCTGCCGGTAAAGGTTTTGAAACTGAACACCGTGTCTTCGGGAATATCTTTTATGCGGATTGTTTTTTTGGATTCCAGGGCCAAACCGAGGTCCCCTTCCAGGCTGGGGAGGTCAAAGTCACTGACAAGTTCACGGTCAACTCCCATGGAGGTAAAAATTTCAAACCGGTCTGTTTCAGGATTTAAAAGAAAATATGCCCCCATTTGGGACTCTGTTACCATAACCAGTTTTTTCAGAAAATCGACCCTGAACGTGTTGATATTTTCCGCTTCAAGCATGGTACGGGTGATTTCGTCATTGATATGGGTTAACTCTCCCTGGGTCTGGACAGAGCGGGCCATGTCATTGAAAGACAATGCCAGAAGGGCGGGTTCATCCACACCGGTGACCTGACTTCTGGCCGACAGATCCCCTTTTCTTATTTTCCGGGCGATTTCTGTTATTTCAATAATCGGCCGGGATATGGTGTGTGCCAGAAACAGGGAAAGGGCAAAGGCAAAAACAAGAGCCACCACAAAAAGCACGCCAACATAGAAAAGCATCTCTTTCACAGGTGCATAAACTTCCTTGAGATCCTGTTTCACAACCAGCCCCCAGTGGATATCCGGAATATGGGAATAGGCGGCAAGGACGGTTACACCCCGGTAGTCCCGGGTCTTCACAGTTCCGCTTTTTCCCCGGGCGGCAAGCTTTGCCGGTTCTGCTTCTATTTTCAAAACAAGGGGAGCATTTTTGTGCCACCTGAGTTCATTCAGGGCTATGGCTTTCTGGTTGACGATCAATGACTCCCCGGTGCTTCCCATGCCGGTCCGGTTTAACAAAAGGGGGTACAAAGATCGTTTCAGATCAATCTCGGCGATGAGGATGCCCACAATATGCTTTTTTTCGTGGACACTGCAGAAAACAGGGATGGAAAGGGCCATGCTCGGGGTTTTACTGCGGTTTGAATAAAAAATATCTTTGATGTAAAGCGCCTCTGTTTCCAGGGAAGTTGTAAAGCTGTCATGCCTTGATCGGTCACGTCCGTCAGCCTGTTTGTCCGTTGACACAATGACCTTTCCGGATGTGGGATGGACAATATAAAGCTCTGAGTAGTCATGGTAATTTACAATGTACCGGTATAACAGTTTTCTGATATTTTCAATGAGATCATCTTTTTCCCCATCCTGGTTTCCGGAGTTTTTAAAGTTGTCCAGGTTTCGGATCTCAAGGTCCTGGGAAATGGTTTTAACATCTCCGGTTCTTTCACTGAGCCATTTTTTAATTCGATCCACCTTGAGTTCATTGATGGCGGCCAGTTTGCTCAGCTGATTTTTTTCGATACTGGACACCCTGTCCAGGGAGATGATCAGACTGACAATGAGCAGGGGGACAAGAGATGCAACAAACAGCCAGAAGGCCATTCTTGTTTGAATACTTTTAAATTTGACCCTCATCGTTCTTTACATCCTTTTGCTGACTTTCAATCAAAGATCAAGCTTTTCGGTATATTGGGCAGGCGGTGGTGATCTGCTTAAAATACCGCCGGTAAGCCCCCGGTGGTGTTTCAACGTCGCCCAGTACGAGAAGTCCCTGATCGGCAAGGCTTTTGTACATCTTTCTACATATCATTTCCTGGTGCCGGAGATCAAAATAAATCAGCACATTTCTGCACATAATAATATCAAAGCTGCCGTATATGCTTTCCGGAGGGGCGTAACCCTTTTTGGAGAGCAGGTCATAAACGGAAAACAACACCTTTGTTTTTATTTCCGGCACCAGACGAAAGATGCCGGTTTCGTTTATAAAATATTTTTTCAGCAGCCTGTATTTTACGGATTGTATGCTGTCAGCACCATATTCGGCCAGAGCGGCTTTTTTGAGTATGGATTTGTCAATATCGGTGGCAAAAAGTTCCACCCTGAGAGGTTTTTTTTCCATGATATCATCCAAAAGAATCGCCATGGAATAGGCTTCTTCCCCCTTTGCACACCCGGCTGACCAGATGCGGATCACAGGGTCCTTTGACCTGTTTTTTTCATGGATGATACCGGGAAGCACTTGTTTGGCCAGATATTCAAACACAAGGCTGTTTCGAAAAAACCGGCTGACATTAATGGTTAAAACATCAATCAGGCAATCCAGCTCTTCTGGAAACTTCTCAATAAAATTTAAGTACCGGCTGTAATCACAAGTGCCCGTTGCGATTACCCTTGTATCGATCCGCCGCTGGACCATGGATGGGTGAAGCCCTGAAAAGTCAATCCGGCGCTCTCTTTCCAGACAATCAAGAATCTTTTTAAAAATTATGTCCATATTTGCATTTAGCACGGTGTCTCTTGTTTCTTGAAGGGGGGCGCCTTTGGCACCCCCCTGGGATTGGTAAATCAAAAATCGGAAAAGTCGTCATCGTCCATGGGGAGGACATCCTTGGGATTCACCTCGGTTTTACGGGAGAGGGAGAGGGGTTTTTTCGACCCCCCAGAGCGTTTTTTACTGCCCGCAGCCTTCTTCTGCCCTGGAGCGGCGACCTGCCGGGAATGGCGGTATCCTTGGGAACCGCCCTGCCCGCCGGTTTTTGACGCACCCACCATGGCCACCAGCTCTTCGACGATCTGCTTCATCTCATCGGCCTGGGCGTTCATCTCTTCGGCGGCACTGGCCGCTTCCTCGGCATTGGCGGCATTCTGCTGGGTCACCTTGTCCATGTCGGCCACGGCCTGGTTGATCTGGTCGATGCCCTGGGTCTGCTCGCTGGAAGCGGCAGTGATCTCACCCACCAGCTCACCCACCTTGCTGGAACTCTCTTCCACCTGGATAAAGCTCTCCCGGGCCGATGTGGTCATCTGGGCCCCTTCGTCGATCTTTTTCACCGTGCCCTCAATCAATTCCGCGGTATTTTTAGCCGCCTCGGCGGCCCGCATGGCCAGATTCCTCACCTCGTCGGCCACAACGGCAAAGCCGGCACCGGCTTCCCCGGCCCGGGCCGCCTCAACCGCCGCGTTCAGGGCCAGCAGGTTGGTCTGGAAGGCGATCTCGTCGATGTCCTTGATGATCTTGGAAATCTCACCACTGGATTTGGAGATCTCCCCCATGGAACGGCTGAGGCCCTCCATGGAGTCATTGGCCTGGGAGATCACCTTGCCCGTCTCTTTCATCATGGTATCTCCCTGGGTGGCGTTTTCGGCGTTCTGCCGGGTCATGGAGGCCATCTCCTCCAGGGAGGACGAAGTCTCTTCCAGGGACGAAGCCTGCTCGGAAGAACCTTCGGCCAGGGTCTGGCTGGAGGCGGACACCTGGCCCGAGGCCGAAGCCACCTGGTCGGCACCGTTGTTCAACCCGTCAATAATTCTTCTCACCGGCCGGGTAATGCTCAGGGTGATGGTGACGGCAAGGAAAATACCCAGGATCAGGGCCACGGCCAGGCCAATGAGCATCACCGTGGACGAGGTGTTCAAACTATCCATGGCGCTGCGGGCAATCCTTGAGGTGTTTTCCAGCCCGGCATCGGCAAGATTTCTGGAGGCTGTTATCATCGCCTGGCCGGTTGTCTCTCGTACATTGCCAAGTTCCTGGAGTTTTTTCCAGTTTTCGAGAAAATCAACCATGGCCTGCCGGTACTGCTGACCGCTCTTTTCAACTGTGTCGATCATGGCAAGGTCTTTTTCAAGGCGGGTGATGGCCCTCAAACCGATCAATTCTTCATCCAGACGGTCAAAACTTTCAATGGCGGCATCCATGAACATAGGATCCCGCATGGCCTGGGATTTGAAATTATTGATGCGCGCTTCGTTGCCCAGGTCGATCACATCGTTGGCAAGGGATATTTTTTCGTGGCGCTCGGTCATATCAACGGCCAGTTTTCTCTGCTGACCATCGAGAAAGGCCTGGCAGTTTTCAACATAGATGCCGGCATTTTCATCCATCTGCTTCTTTGCCCGGTCAAGGGTATAACTATCAGCAGAAACGCCTTTGCGAAACTCCTTTAGAAAAGTTTCCATGGCCGCCTGATACCCCCCGGCCGATGCGACAATTTGATCCATCCGCTCAATGTCCGCCTGGCTTTTGGCAATTTTACGCATGGCCCCAACAAGGCCGTTTACCTGGTTGAGGGTGTCGATGGCAGTTTGCATCATGTCAGGATCCTTGCCGCTCTGGGCCTTGAAATTTTGGACCCTGGCGCTGTTTCCTATCTCAACCAGGTCAGAGACAAGATCGATTTTTTGTCGGCGCTCGGCCA
>JAWOGI010000023.1:0-12058 GCA_046496975.1 Desulfobacteraceae bacterium
AATAAACAGAGTTGTTTGTTTATTCATACATTGAAAATTTGCCCGAATATAACGAAATATTTTCAGCTTGAATTTTGCTAAAAAAAAACGGGACCCAAAACTTTTGGATCCCATCTGTACAAATGCCCTTTTTAAAACCAGATAAATGATTTACATCTGTTACTTTATCTTCCCTAAAATTTTTAACTGAACTACATGCCAGAAATATCAAGAATTGATCCTGAAATTTATGTCTCAGTAAATCAGATTTTTAGAATTTTGAAGTTGAAAAATATTGTCTCAGATTGGGAAAATTTGTTTGATTTGGGATTGATGTGTAGTTGGTTTGCCTGGTTTGATAAATTAAAAAATCCGGCGCTTAAAAAACGCCGGATTTTTTCATTATTAGTAATGTTCTCTTTTTGTATACTTCGTATGAAGCAGATGATGCGACTTTTCGCCAAGCGGCTCAATCAGGAAGTCGTTGTAGATTTTCTGAATTTCCGGATTTTCATGCGACTTGCGAACGGGCAGGTCTTCATCCTCGGCATAAATGGCTTCAGTTCGTTTCTGCCGGATTTCCGGATTAGTCGGAATTGGCTGTCCGCCGCCTCCAAGGCATCCACCCGGGCAGGCCATTACTTCCACAAAATGGAAATCGGCTTTACCGGATTTTACTGATTCCATTACTTTTTTGGCGTTGACCAGGCCATGTGCAATGGCGCACTTCAGCTCCACACCGTCGAGAAATGCCCACTCTTCTAATGGTTTTTCAATTTTGATGGTGGCTTTTCTAACACCTTCCAGTCCCCTGACCGCAGTAATATTCAGGTTTTCAAACGGAACCTCACGTCCGGTAACGATCTCGTAGGCAGTACGCAGTGCGGCTTCCATTACGCCGCCGGTAGCGCCGAAAATTACGCCTGCACCTGTTGATTCTCCCATCAGGCGATCGTATTTTGCCGGTTCAAGTTTTTCGAAATCGAGGCCAGCCTGTTTAATTAAAATGGCCAGCTCCCCCAGTGATTTTCCAGCCTTGATCATAATCAGGTGTAAATTTTAATAACGGCCATGGGCAGCGTGCTCACAACAAAGGATTAATCGGTCAAAGCTTATGATGAAGTTTGTGAAAAAACCATGACACCGTCTTTGATGTTTTCCATATTTCCACCGGGCAGTCTTGCCAACTCGGTTACCACAACGGTGTGGATCGGTGTCTGCGTCACCTGCTTTTTCAACCTCAGGCTGGGATGGGTGTTGAGCGGAATGGTCGTCCCGGGATATCTTGTGCCCCTGATCATCATCAAGCCGATCTCCGCCTCAGTGATCGTCCTGGAAGCCATGGTAACCTACGGCCTGGTCTGGTTTTACTCAGAGTACCTCTCCCGCAGGGGTCTGTGGAACAATTTTTTTGGAAGAGACCGTTTTTTTGCCCTGCTCATCGTCAGCGTGCTTGTCCGGCTGGTTTTTGACACGATCCTCCTTCCCGTGTCTGCCGAATATGTATCCGGTATGCTGGGGATCTCCTTTGACTACCGCAACAACCTCCACAGCTTCGGGCTCATCGTGGTGGCCCTTCTGGCAAACCAGCTGTGGAAACCGGGTATGAAAAAAGGAATTCTTCCCGTTGGTGTGACACTTTTGTCAACCTACCTGATTGTCCGTTATCTCCTCATGGGGTTTACCAACTTCAACATGGGCAATATCGTGTACATGTATGAAGATATTGCCGCATCCATGCTTTCCAGTCCCAAGGCGTACATTATTCTTTTGACCACATCGGTGCTGGCATCCCGGATGAACCTCCGCTACGGCTGGGATTACAGCGGAATTCTGATCCCTTCCCTGCTGGCACTGCAGTGGTACCAGCCTGTCAAGCTGGTTTACACCTTTGCTGAAACCTTTGTTATCCTGTTTTTTGCATCCATGGTATTAAAGCTGCCCTTTTTCCGGGAAGCAAACATGGAAGGGTCCAGGAAAACCCTTCTCTTCTTTAATATCGGTTTTTTATACAAACTTCTCCTCGGCTGGCTGCTTGTCTGGTATTTCCCGGCACACAAGGTGACCGACTACTACGGATTCGGTTATCTGCTGACCACCCTGCTGGCCATTAAAATGCACGACAAGAACATTGCCGTCCTTGTCACCCGGGCATCCCTCCAAACCTCCCTTGGCGCCGTTGCTGCGGCAAGCGTTATCGGCTTCGGCCTCACCTTTATCCCCAACATGATAGCCGTCACCACCCCGCCGCCGTCAGCATTCCAGGAACCTGCCAGAAACACTGACAACATGGACCTGATGGAGCTGCTGACAACGGATGCCGTCAACCTGTTCAGCTCCCTGGAAAAGAACTCCTATGT
The DNA here is from genome assembly GCA_046496975.1 of Desulfobacteraceae bacterium. Taxonomy (GTDB): domain Bacteria; phylum Desulfobacterota; class Desulfobacteria; order Desulfobacterales; family Desulfobacteraceae; genus DATFJZ01. The sequence continues at coordinate 2,340 of JAWOGI010000023.1, forward strand.
ATCGCCCCTGCCAAGGGAGAAAGAGATCTTCATGGAAGCGGTCAAGGCTGCAGAGCAGTGTGTCCGGCGCCATGGCAAAACTGCCGGACAGGGGGAGACGCTTCCTGAAAAAAGCAGTCTTCTCAACAGCGAGGCCTTTCTCCGGGCGCAAAAACTGTTCCGCATGATCCATTACGAACTGGTGTATGTCATGAAAGGGCATCCCTACCTCTACGCCCATGAAAAAGAGCCGCAAAAAGGGTGGGGCAGTTACGTCTTTAATCTGGATTTTGAAAACAGCATGCAGGTTCAGGTACCGGCCCCCCTTGATGAACGGGGAAGCCTGGAATCCGGGGCATGGATCTTCACCTCCCTGAAAAGCCGGACCCTTGCCATTGGCGGTGCAGGCCTGAAAACCAACGACAACGGTGCGTCCAACATTTTACAACAGCCCAGCTCAATTTTTTCGATTTTCCAACGCCGGGCCATCCATGACGGCATCCTTCAGGTGAGGACCCACACGGCAAAGACCATACGACGGATCACAGGCCAACGGACCCTGCCCTCCCTGGGGGACCCGCCGGTTGTGGACTCCATCCTCAGGGTAAAATCGGCACTGCCCCGGGGATTTGATCTGCCGTTTTTAAAGAAAAATCTCGACCGTTTTCACATGGAGTGGAAACTCTCTTCGTTCAAGAACCGTCTGGCAGAAACCGCAGGCCCTGAATTTGCCGAGCTGATACTCAACCGCCGGGATGCACGGAACCTGAAAATGCTCAAGATGCCCTTCTCCGACGTTGACGTCTCTTTTCAGCCCAGGGAACAGAGCATTGTGGGATATCTCCAGGACTGGCTGCTCCGGGGAAAAGAGCAGATCGCCCCGAAAGGGTCCAACCGGTACCAGGTACCGTCCCCTGAAGCGCTTCTCTATTTTGACCATGAAATCCTCACTCCTCTGCTGAACATCTCCAAAGAACTCTACTCGGACAATCAATGGGACCCCCAGGCAGCCCGGGAACTTGAGGCGGTGAACGCCGCCGCTTTGGTTCTGGGGTATGAAGTGATCCGGTATTCCCATCAAACATCAAACCAGGATTACCTGATCCTGTCGGAAAGAGAGACCGCCGCTCCCAAACGGTACTGGGGCCGCTATGTCTTTCGCATGGGAGAGTCAACTCCCTATACGGTACAGATCCCCCGGCCCCTCTCCGAGATCAATGTGTTTGAATACGGTGTTGCTTTGTTTGAACAGATCCATGCCTCGGCCCTGATGATCAGCACGGTACACCCCCTTGCCAACCACGACGGCTCGGCAGACCTGATACAGATGAAAAACAAGGCAAGCCTTTACACACTTGTCAATCAGGTGGTAACAAGGGAAAAAGGAGACGATCCCCTTATGGCTGTTCAGTGCCGGGGTCTTGGCTTCAACCCCGAGGCCCCCCTGGTGGACACCGACATACTGCTGGCTTTCAGGTCCGGTGTGAAAATCTTCGACCGGCTCTCCCGGCTCAAGCAGCGACTGGTGTCAAAGCTTCAGCAGGACGGGTTCAGGGTCAGGCTGGTTGACGGATCAAAAGAGACAGCCGGATATGAAGTGGGCGGTATTCCCCAGGCCATGTACCTTGATCATTCGGTGAACAAGGAGTTTACCATTGCATGGCTGCCCCCGGAAACTCGCTCCCGCTACCGGCAGCAGACCCGGAACACCATCCACGAGAACCAGTTTCTCCAGCTGGGCATCAACACCGTTGAAAAGGATCTCTACCGGGAGATCACCAGGAGCAGAAAAAAACGGTTTCATTTTTCCACCAGGTACAAAAAAACCATGGCGGAATACCTGGAAAATCATGATATCATCGCCCTTGACTACCTGATTCGGCAATGGCCGGAACTTGCCTACAAACGGGTGATAGACCTCAATTCAAAACAGAGCTTTCTGCTGATCTATACCACCCCTGACAGACTGGCAGGAGTTGTCAACCTGGTTCCCAAAGAGATTTCAACCCGGATGAGGGTGGAGAAAAAAGCCCTGACTCCAGGCAAGATCTCCGACTACATCGCAACAAGAACAGCATGGCTGGAATGGCGGAAAAAATGATGGCACACTTCATAAATCGGACAAAACAGGCCGGCTTGATCTCCCTAATGGCTGCCGTGGTGCTCCTGGTCACCCTGCCAACCCCAGCGGCCATTGAGACAGCCCCTCTGTCAGACGAAAACCGGGACGAAGCCGAGCAAAAGCCCGCCGCATCCGGAGAATTTTCCAGCTCCGGCCTGAAAGGGGTCTACGACTATTTCACCGCCACCTGGCTGAAAAAGCTCAAGCATCCTGGTGCCAAAATCAGCCTGGCCTACGTACTCAGGCCCAAGCGCTGGATAGCGTTTCATCTTCCCCTGGCCCCGGACCGAATAAAGATCATTACCAATGCCAACGTTCCCGACGACACAGCCCCGGAACCGGAGAGAGAAATTTCCTACGCCCTGGATTACCAGATCGTGGACAACACCGGCAAAATCATCAAATCGGGCCGATACCACAAAAAAACCAGGATTACCCGGTACAGGGAGGCTGGCACTGGGAAAGGCCATACGGCAAGCTTCTACTTTTCAGACCCCCTGGTTCCGGCGGACAGCAGGGTGGTGATCCTCAGTCTTGCCGGTATCGCCGGTCAAAGGGATATCACCCTGCGGTTTCGTACGGCAGAACTCGCCCCGGAGGTTTTTGATGCTGTGATGCGCTTTTACTCGCCTGAAAAGACACCGGAAAGCCAGCTTGACCGCATGTGGCAGCGGACATCCAAGGCAAAAAAGACCCATTTGTCCCGTGCCAACGTCTATCCGGAAGAGTTTCTCACCGGGAAGGAACAGGCCAACCTCATGCGCCAGGTGTGGCAGCCCCTGGCGCCCAGGGGAGTGGAAGGAAAAGACTACGATCTTCGCAAGCTCTATGTTATCAAGGAACCTTTTGGCATGCCCGTTGGCCGGCCGGTGCTGTACAAGGGGGTCTTGATGGACCGGGACCTGAAACGCACCCTGGCCGTGGCCGAAGAAGGAATGACCCTTGAGTTCCGGTTTTCCAGGGTGGAGAGGCCGGATGAAAACGCTCCCCGGCGGGCACGTGTCGGTCTGACCTGGTTTGGAAAAGGCCGGGAGGTTGAACAGCAGACAATCCTGCTGAACAACAGCCCCGGCCCGACCATCCACAAACAGCAGTTCAACGGCGGTCTTATTGAGCTGAAAAGCCATGACCGGCCCCTTGCCGTCCAGGTTTTTCATGTTGTGGACGGTGAATCCATTGATATAACACCAAACCCCATTACCACCCGGGCCTTCAGGATCAGCAGGGATCGCAAAGCCGTCTACCGCATCTCCCACGTCCAGGGCCTTGCCACACCGTTCAGGGCAAGTTTCCGATCGGAGATGCACCAGGAGACAGATTTCCCCGGGCAGGTCAGCCAAACAACCCGTCAAACAGTGCACTACGCGTTGATGGATGCCCGGGGCAATACCGTCAAGCAGGGGCGTCTTCGCCTCACCTTGACCCCCTCAGCTTACGACCGCACCTCCAGGGAAGGCAACCGGGTGGTTCTCTCCGAACCGAGCCTTCATTTTTTCAGAATCCCCCCCGAAGTGACCCGCCTGGCTTTGTGGGCATCCGCTCCTCTGCTTGTCAATGCCCACAACCGGCCGCCGGACAGGCCCAAGACCACCCGGGTGCCGGAAGATTATTTTACGGCAGAACCGGAAGGAACAAACCGCCAGACCACATGGTTTCCCCTCCGGCCGGAAACGTTGGACCCCCTGTCTGAACAGAAACACTCCACCCTCATCTCCATCCAGCACCGACCCCCTGAGATCGATCCTTTCATCGGCAGGGGAGCATTCAAATGGGATGGGTTCTCTTCAAGCAGCAGGGGAAAGGGGCATTATCTCCTGGTTCCTGCGGAAAAAAAAGAGTACCACCGCAGCACATCCCTGGTGTCGAATTTTAAAGAGATCCCGGGCAACCAGTCTCTTCGCCTGGATTTCCGGTCCGCCGGCGACCTTGAAACCATGAGGCCAAGCCTTGTTTACTACCTGCCAGAAATGGATGGAGAGGCCGCTACCCCTGCCGATCCCATTTTTTCCATTGAACTGGTGCTTGACAACAAACGGTTTTTTCACAGGGAAATCATGGGCAGAACAGGAAAAATCCGCCTTCCCCCTGTGACAAAGGGAAAGCATCAACTGGTCATCCGTTCCCAGTCCAGGGTAAAGACCTTCGTAAACTGCATTCTGTCCGATGCCCCGGGCTACTACCTGCGTTTTGCCCAGCTGCTGAACAAGAACAGCGTCACCTTTCAATACCGCAAACAATCCCGGGAAGACGAGACCCTCTCCCTGGGGGTCTTTTTCCCGGACACAGCACCACAGAGGATGCGGTTCAGGGTTGAACTGGGTCCGGGCACTGTTTCAAAAAGGATTGGACCGTTGAAGGGCTTGACCGTTCCCAAACGAATATTCAGCGTAAGATCCGATGCCAACGGGCCGGTATACGTTCTCAACTCCTCTTCTCCCGTGCTCGCCTCGTTCCAGAGCTGTTTTTTTCCCATACGCCCGGATCTTAAACCCGGCCAATACCCTGTAACCATCTTTCCCGAAACCGACCAAAAAGCGTATGTTTTTCCCTACAGACTGCTGCCCGGCATCTATCCGGAACGGCGGTTTCAAACAAAGTATAATATGGCGTCTCAACAGAAGGATTTGCAATGAAAAAACAGCACCAGCATCCAGCAATCGAGATTACCACGAAAGAAGAACCGTCACTCGCCGCCACCTGGCTTCACCTGATTTTGCTGCTTGTGCCCCTCCCCGCCGGTACACTGAGCAGGCAGGCAGTGAAACGCAGCATGGCGGTATGCTGCCTGGTGTTGCTGGTCACAGGCAGCCCTGCCCATTGCCGGGCCGGCAAGGCCCATGACATCGTGGACCATGCCCTGAACCTGGCAAGGGAAGGGGGCAGCTTTGAAAGAATTGACCCCGAAGAGCTAAGAGAGGCCCAGGCCCTTTTTTACCGGATGCTGACGGAAACAGACAAGACGGATTTTAAAAAAGAATGGCAAAAACTGAACTATTCGGCAAAACGTCTTCACCTGCCGTTGACAGACAACAGCACCCTGGAGGGCAAACCGGTGGCGGAATCGTCCAGAACCGTTACCCTCCTCGTTGAAAATTCAACCGACCGCAGAGGGCGGGGGGTTTTCCTGTTTGTTGACAACGCTTTCACAGACCATCTTCTTGTGGTTCCCCACGGGCTTTACGACTACCACACCAGTGAGATCGGGATCAAACTCATGGTGGAAGGGGGATTTGCCGCCGGGTGCTTTAACACGGTCCACCGGTACGGCGACAAACGACAGAAACAAAAAAGTTTCCAGGGGACATGGGACATGGCCGACCGGTTTGACACCTATTTTGCCGCCTTTGCCAGGGCAGGGGCCCTGGCCTTCCCCCGGGGAAAGCAGGTGCAGCTGCACGGGTTTTCCCGTAAGCATCGAAAAAGCCCCGGGGGCAGGGAATCGGACATGATCATCAGTGCCGGCACCCGCCGTCTTTCCGGGGAAGTGAGACGTCTGAGAAACTGTTTAAGGAAATCCATGCCCGGCACCATCAATGCCTATCCAGAGGATGTTCAGGAACTTGGGGGCACACACAACGCCATTGGCGCGATCCTTAGGGACATGGGCCACGCCGGGTTTTTGCACATGGAAATGAACCTTTCTTTTCGAAACAGACTCCGGCAGACCCCTGACGCAAGGCAAAGGCTTTTTCACTGTATCGAGGAGTTGTAACACAATGACAGGCAGACACTTTTCAGCACTGGTTTCTCTTTTTGCAGCCCTGGTTCTTCTGCTGTGGGCACCCCTTCCTGCAACAGCTGCCCTGGATGCCCTGGAGCTCTCCCTCCTGGAGGAGAGGGTGCCGTCCCTGCGCTGGGACAATATCGAAGATGACTGTATGATGATATCAGGTCCCGAACCCCGTTACAGTCCCGGCCACGGCATGCACCTGATCTCCCTGAATCCGGGGGAGGCCCTCAAGGTAAAAATCCCCGGGGAACGGGTGCTGCGACTCCTCCTGCCCGACACCGGCCACACCCTGGCGGACCTGGAGGTCTTTCTCTCCAACGGAACCGGGCTCCACGCCAGACGCTCCATTCCCATGACCCCGGACAAAAGATCGGGCCTTGTTCTGCCGGAAAAGGACACCCCCGGTGTCTGCCGGATCGCCTTTCCGGGCCGGGAGAGGGAGAACCGTACCGCAAAACCCCAGGACCGGAGAGAATACCACGTGAAAGAATCCGGGAAAGAATCCGGGAAAGAGAAAGAGCAGGTAAAGGTGGCCCTGTTTCTCTCCCGCAGAGAAACCCCCGGCAGGCTCGCCCACTACAGGGATCTGGTGCCCCTGGCCGGAGAACCTGCAGCGGTGACCGATGACAGGGAGGTTGGCAAAGAAAAATTCTGGCAGGTCAGGGCTTTCCAGCCGACCCGCTTTCAGATGACGGGCCCGGCCAGGGTTCTCCTGGAAAACCGCCTGGTTTACCCGGAAAAAGAGCAGGCGCGCAGAATCGCTTATTTTCTGGAAACACGCATGGATGAAGAAGAACAGAGTGTTTTCGACTTTGAAACCGCCCCTGAAACCTCAAAAGTCATTCGCATCAACAATTCCCCCACGGTGTGCGGCCGTCTCCGGACCGCCTTTTTGACCATTCCACCGGGAAACCATACTGTCACCCTGACGTCCCGGGCCGATCTCCTTCTGCGGGCATCAGCCCTTGACCCCGAGGACAACGACTACCTGTTTTACCGCATCAACGGGCCGGAGAACCTGGACAAGACCCTGGACCGTCTGGTCTCTGGTCCCGTCTCCCGCACAATCCCCGGTCTCTGGCAAAGCATCTTACCGGTCATCCCCCCCCTTAAAGGGACGACCCCCCAAATCCATGGAACGGCAAGACTCATGGCCCGGGACAACTTCAGGCCGGGCAGCGGCCTCGGGGCTGCGGCCCTGATGCACCGGCAGGCCGAGAAACACCCCGGTGCCGGCCAGGTGGCCAGGGCCGCTGAAAGGATCAGAGAAGCCCACACCTTTTTCCGCACCCTCTACCCCTTGAATACTCCCCAGACCACACCGCTGCAGTGGCACCATTATCTTCTTTCCCAGATGAAACAGCGCCGGGAGAGCACCATGGTCGTTGCCAGACAGCATGCCCGGAAGCTTCAGGAGGGGGTCAAAAAGGAATTATTTCTGGATATTCCCGGTCCTAACACCCCCCTGGTTTACCCCCTGCCGATTCAAAACGCACCGTCAAGACTGCGACTCATGGTCCTTTCCAATGGCGAAACGGCAAAAGAGGGGTTTCTGCAGCTGGATGACAAACAACCCATGGTCTTCCGGGTGGAACCCCGGCATGACCTGCCCCGAAAGCAGTTCCGGATCACCCTGGCCGAAGCAGGGGCCGCCGTGGCATCTTTGCCCCGGGCCACCTTTCCCGGCCACGACCGGCGGAATCGGAACCGATTCCGGGCCGGAAACGATAAAGACCCCACACAGGTGTTCATCGGCGACATCACCCGCCCCGGATTTTTTGAAATCCCCATTCCCCCGGGCACCCGCCGGGTGAAGCTGTGGCACCCCGGAGAGAGTAAGACCGGCGAGATCCCCATGGCAGCCCTCCAGTATTTAACCTCCCGGCCCTGGCGGATGTCTGAAACCGGATACCTCCAGGCTGTTGCCGATACTGGAAAAGAACAGTTCAAGAATTTCGCCCGGCTTCTTGCCGACGGCCCGGAAACGCCTGACAGATTTCTGGAAAAAAAGAACGGGCAAGCCCCGGCCAGGGGGATCATGCGGCGTGACAGGGTCAATTTCCAGCTGCCCACCATCCGCATGATCCGGTCCAGACACGCCGTTTTCATGGCTTCCCCGTCGAAAAGCGTCTCTCTTTCCCCCAGCGCTGCTCTCGGTCCCGCCGAAAGAAATCGGCTCATTAAAAAAGCCCAAGCCCTGGAAGCCGGGGGGCATTTTCTTCCTGCCCTGGAAACATGGGCAGAGCTGTTCTACGGCAGCAGTGGTGGGGTGCACAACAAGGCGGCCGCCAGGGTGGCCGAACATCTGATCAATCTCGGCGAAACCTACCTTGCCCAACGGTTCCTCAAACAGCAGTTTCTCGGTGAAGATCCCAATCTCTCCCGCCAGGCCTTCCAGGGGTTGGTTCAGCTTTACGAAAAAGGCCGCCAGACGGAAAAGCTGCTCTCCCTGTACTGTGCCAGGGCCGTTCTGCGGCCGGTGCCCTCCACCATCAAGGCCCTGGCCCGGCAACTGCTGCAAAGGGGGGACTTTTTCCACGCCATGGTACTGGCCTCCACGGTAAACAGCGCCGACACCCGACCGATGCGGCTTAAAGCGGCCCTGGGCCTGGGGTGGTACCAAACGGCCCACCTTTTGACAGAGAAGCTGGAAGATCCATCAGCCAGGCGCTACTGGCACGCCATGGCCCTGTTACACCAGTCAGACGTCAGCCGGGCCCTGGAACGTTTCAACGATCTGGCAAAGGCTCCCGTTACAAAAAGTACGGCCAACGGCGCAACGTCTTTTAAAGCCAGGGCGGCCAGGCTCTCCAGAAAGATCCGCCAGGGACAAAAAATCCGGGCCGACCTCTTTTCCCGAAACGCCGGCCGTCGGCTTCAGGGAACAGACCAGTGGCAGTCATGGTATGCCGCTCTTCCCGGCCCTTTTTTCTGGGAATCCGACACCGCCTGCGTAACCGCCTCCGACGGATGGATGCCCCTGTACAGCCACTCCCGGAACAGATACGCGTCTGCCGCCTGTGCCACTCCGGAAAAACCGGTCAAGGCCTCTTTTTACGGACCTTTGCGGCTCAAGGTGTCGGTCCGGCGCATCCATGCCCGGGAGAACAAGGTACCCGTTGATACGTGGTTTTCCATTGAACAGACCCACCGAAGCGACCCTGGATCGGTCAAGGCGGAAACCGTTCCCATCACAAATGATCTTCCCGTACAGGGGCTTGCCATTCCAGGCAAATCCGCTTTGGCTCCGGGAAGAGAGGTCTCCTTTGAGATAAACCTTTCCCGGGGCGTCAATGATCTTGAAATCTCCAGCAAAAGCGATCACCTGCTGGTTTCATTTGACATCTCAAGACCGGGCACCCCGGTGGCAGACATCCTGCCGCCCCCCACCGTGGAGAACTTCAGGGCCATTGTCCGGGGCCGTTTCACAAGATCAGACCTGGATGTTGCCGGAATGAAAGAGATCTTTCGGCCCGGATGCCGCTGCATGTTCCAGGACTGCGTAAAACTCATCTCCCCGGGGGTCGCCCCCAGGGTGCTGGTCCCTGGCCGCTCTGAAGCCCCCCCTGCCAGGCCGGTAACGGCCATCTTCCCCCATGCCAATGCCACCAGTACCGGCAAGGATCCTGCCGCTGCCATGGAAAAGAGAGAGGGGAAACGACTGCCATCCCGGGCCGAAGCCGGAGGTGAGGAGGCTTCCATGGGGGATCGGAACGGTCAGTCCCCTGGGGTAGTTTTCAACAAGATGGTTTCCCTGGTCCGGGAAGCGGAAACCACCCCCGCCATGGCAGTAAAGGCCGAAGCAGAAGCCCGCAAACTCGCTGCAGGGCATCCGGATCTCCCGGAGCTTGGATCACTGCTGCATCGCATCTCGGCAAAAACCACATG
>JAWOGI010000041.1:0-3077 GCA_046496975.1 Desulfobacteraceae bacterium
CACACGATAATGTTAATAACGAAAGCCTGACCCCACCCCAGGGTGGCCGATGTTATGACCAAGCCCCTCAAGAATCATGTTTTAGTGTTTCTATGGCCCTGGGGTTTGTGTTAGTGTGTTTCTGGCAGGAGCCTGAAGCAAGCCGGAAGTTAAAGGTTTCACGAAACAAAAACGGATTCAAAGATGACACAGCAGAAAAACAATTTTTCCTTTAAAGAGAGGCGGGCAGTGGTTGCCTGCGGCTCCCTGTTTTATGACTTGAACGCCCTGGAAGGCAGAGGCGGTCTTTCTGGGGAAGGGGTGGCACCGGATCTTTTTTTCCTGGAGAGTGACCTTCACCGCTTTCCGTTGCGGCTTCCAGGGGCCATCCAGGCAAGGATTGAAGCCCTTGGAGAACACTACCAGACCATTGTCCTGGGATATGGACTCTGCTCCAACGGTATCGTGGGGGTCGGCAGTGTAAAACAGACCCTGATCGTCCCCAGGGTCCACGACTGCATTGACCTCTACCTGGGGTTTGTGGGCCATGGCCGGTCACGGATAGATTCTGGACCCCCCTGCTATTATCTCACCCCCGGCACGGTGCTCAACGGCAAAGATCCCTTGAGCATAATGGAGAATGAATACCTGCCCAAAATGGGGCGGAAAAACAGTGAGTGGGGCATGGGGGAGGAGTTGAAACACTACCCCCGTTTTGCATTGATCACAACGGACATGGAAGAGATGGACCGGGTCCGGGCAAGGGCGGTGGAGAATGCCCGGTTTTTCAATATGGATCTGGAAGAGATCCCAAGCGATCTGGCCTTTCTCAAAAAGCTTCTGTCCGGTCCCTATGACGATGATTTTTTTCTCCGCATCCCCCCGGGAAAGAGGGTGCAGCAGAAGATGTTTTTCTGATCGTTCCGGGAGATGCAGCGCTGTCGGCTCCGGGGAGTCAGGTGAATCCGGTGATCCCCGGAGCCGTTAGCATGGCTGATCAGAACGTTGTGTTATTGAAATGTTTTTGCTTGTTGCAGTTCGTCATTGGAGAACCCCCATGTGACATCATGGGGGGGGAACGGCTCATTGAACATTTCAGGCAGCTGGTCATCCTTGGCCGTAAAACCGGCTTTTCGGTTAAAGGCGTTTTCATTTTCAAGGATGGAGATGCCGAGGCTGACAACATCGTCAGGGGTTAACGAGAGGCCGTACTGGGCATTGAGCATGTCCACGATGAGGGGCACTCCGTTTTCCGCATCCAGGACGGGAAAGGCAACAAACAGGCAGAGGCCCGTGGCATCGATGGCAGCCGTGGCGATCTGGAGGTTCTTGGAGAGATCGATCTGCCCCTCTTTTTTCAGAGGATCGATGGTGCCGCCCACACCGAGGACATTGGCCGTCACTGCGTAGCCGGCGGTGTGGTCCGCACCCTGGGGGGAGGTGGCGTAGGTGATGCCAACGCCCTTGACAGATCTTGGATCGTAGGCCGGCAGGGCCTGCTTTTTGACAACCGGAACCCGGTCAACGCCCAGGGCCTGGCCTGCAAAGGCTGCGCCGCTGCCGATGATCCTGCCCATGCCGTCGTTGGTGCCGACCTTTTTCAGCAGCTCGATGGCCCCCTTGGCATCCCCCCACTGGATGATGCCGGCTTCCATGGCAATGCCGATGGTAACTCCGGTATCAATGGTATCAATACCCACATCGTCGCAGATGGCGTCCATGGCAGCGATGTCGTCAAGGTTGTCGATCATGGCGTGGGAACCGAATGCCCAGATGGTTTCATACTCAAACCCCGATGTAAGGACATTGCCGTCCTTGTCATTGTAGCACTGGGAGCACTTGATCACACATCCGGGATGACACCCCTCCTTGACAATTCCCTTTCTTTCGCTGATGGTTTCGTTGAGTTTTTCTCCGGAGATATTTTTGGCATGGTCAAACCGTCCGGAGCGGAAATTTTTGGTGGGCAGGGAACCGGCCTCGTTGATGATATTGACCAGTACAGCCGTGCCGTATTCCCCCAGGGCCTGGCCTGAAACCGGGTGGTCGGTGATCAGTTTTGTCCACGCCTTGTTGGCCGCCTTGAAGGCTTCCGGGTCGGCAATGGCAACCTTGCCGGCACCCTGGTCGTCCACCACAATGGCCTTTACTCCCTTGGAGCCGAGAACCGCCCCCATGCCGCCCCGGCCAACGGCCCGGCCGGGTCTGCCGTTGGGGTCTGCCACCTGGATGCTTGCCGCCGACAGCCGCTGCTCGCCGGCACCACCAATGCACATAACTCCGGCTTTTTTGCCGAATTTCTCTTGCAGGGCTGCAACGGTTTTGTTGGTGCCAAGGCCGGCATAGGCATCACCGGACTCGATGGTCACCCCGTCCTTTGTGATCACGATGATGGAAAAATGGTCACTGGTCTCAGGCTTGTCTTCCAGTACAAGGGCCTTTATCCCCAGCTTTGCCAGTTTCTGGGAAACCGTGCCGCCGGAGTTGCTCTCTTTGATGCCGCCGGTCAGAGGAGATTTTGCCCCCACAGAGAGCCGGCCTGAATTGGTGGCAGGGGAACCGCTGAGAAGCCCCGGTGCAATCACCAGTTTATTGGATTTGCCAAGGGCGTGGCAGGTTGCCGGCACCTCGTCCAGGATCATCTTTGAGGTCAATCCCCTTCCACCCAGAGCCATGAGCTCGTCGGAAGGCGTGTCAACGGTGTGGGTCTTTTCTCTGGTATTGATTCTGATAAATTTTGACATATGCTTCCCCCGTAAAAAAAGTTATGGGTTAAAAAACCTGTTCAAGTTAATGGCCTTGATCATGGCTTTGGTGTGCCATGGAGGGACAGTTTTGGATTGTTCTGACCCCGTTGATCCCCGAAGGGTAAAGCATGCATTTGAACATTGAGCTTTTGAATTGAGGTGAATAGTTTCAAACGATTCAATAATAGATGACAATACCAGACCCCCGGGGCTCTTTCAACTTCTTTTTATGGCTCCATGCCGGAATTCGACGGTTTTCCCGCGGGAAACAGAGCTGTCGGCCAGGGGAATTCCGGGAAAATATCACTGCTGATGTTGGGATATCCCTTGACTTTTTGTTGAAAAAAGTAT
>JAWOGI010000085.1:0-3610 GCA_046496975.1 Desulfobacteraceae bacterium
TAATAAAACATTAATAGCAAACGGATGACTGGGAAAGAAATAAAAAATAGAAAGGTGCCAGGAAATGAGAAAGATGAGAAAACCCGCACACCCCGGAAGAATCTTGAGAAAACACTACATTGAACCGTTAGGTTTGACTATTACGAAATTGGCTGAGATATTGGATGTTTCAAGAAAAGCGGTTTCAGCGATCACAAATGAAAAAAAAAGCGTTACCCCGGACATGGCTTTACGTCTTTCAAAAGCATTTGATACCACACCGGATCTGTGGGCCAATCTACAAAAAAATTATGACATGTGGGAAGCTGAAAACAAAGCAACCGGTTGGCAGAATGTGCCAAAAATAGATATGGCAAATGCAATATCATCTACTACCTGATCCAGCAGGATCGGCGCCCATTTGGTCAAAAAAGAGCAAATATAATCTGTTTGCATTGCTTACCTTGTAATTTCGGAATAAAATATCCTATATTACAAGGCAGTGACGAATTTCCCGTCAGCAGCGATGTAACCGTCATTTCTTTAGCGCGGTTCATGAAAAAGCTTGGATCGTGTTGAAAAAGGCGCATGGCAGCAGCCATAAAGAAAAACTTTGCGGAGCTGGGAATATGAGAGCAGAAGTACACAAATTTGTCCCAGCATGGCCGGAACGGCAAATAGTGCAGCGGACCGCTGCACAAATTCCATGCAGGATTATTGTATTATCTTTGTCGGAGAATTTGCAGAAATACAACCTCAAGTAAAGCTTGAGAGAAATCCGGACCGAAGAGGTCTTCCGCCATGTGTACCGCGTTTACCCGACGCTGCCGTCACCATATTATGACTCCCGGCCTGCGGCGTAAAATGTGAAAAACCATCAGACGACTGCACCCGAAGCAGCTGTAAAACCCCGGCCATGCTCCAACCCAACATTGCATCTGCATCTAAACAGCAAATGCAGCCTTTTTAGGGTGACGCTTGAAGCAGCTGATCGATCACAAAACGGAGCAGCCGGGGCGTTCGGTCATACACGTCTTCAATCAGGACCCGTTCGGTCAGCTTGTGGAAATCCTTGCCCCAAGGGCCGATGTTGATGCAGGGCATGCGGATCTCGCGGATACGATCAAAAGGAATATCATACATCTTTCCCCAAAGGGGCATGTTATCGGCCACAGCCCGGCTGAGCCCTGCTGAATCATCAAGGTAGGAATAGCTCAAGTCGGAAATACCGGTAAAAAATTTTGTCATCCTGCATGACAGATCAAACTTTTGTCTGCAAAAAGAGGGAATACGGTCCAGCAGCCGCCGAACCTGCTGATCGAGATGGGGTATCCGGTAATTACTGACAGCGGGATAGTATGGAGGCGACAGGCCGATGACGATGAGCGGCTGTTTATCCCCAATGTATTCAAGACAGAAATCGATGAGCTCAAAACTGCTTTGCGGCAGACCCTGCCGACCCTGTGCCACGGCATCTGCGATCTGCTCCAGTTTCTCCTGATACAGATTGGTGAAACGTTCCCCGCTCCGGTCCTCCGCTTCCCGAAAGATTTCGGCAAAGGTTTTAACATTGACCGACCAGGGCAGTATTTTTTGTGACTCTCCCGTTGCCTCAAGGAATTGTCCATAAGAACGGTTCATCCGGTGAAGCACAGTTTCAAAGGCCTGTTCAGCCTTTGTCCTGAGAGTTTCTAAAAATTCATCTGCACCGGTTTTCAGGGTAAGCACGCTCATGTAGGCCTGAACCGAAGTGGGGATGGAGACATCATAATGGGTTTTGGTGTCCTTGAAATACAGCCATGAGGGCGGCGGCGCAACCTCATGTTCAATCCGGTCGGACAACGCCATCTCCAGTTCCGTCCGGATGACCAGTTCCGACATCAGATGCAGGGGATTGAGCCCTTCATAGATCCGCCCAACATGGGCCAGGCTCCCCCGGGCATACACAACGGGCAGAATTTTTCCCACGGTGCCCTCATACAGGACCACCGTTTCAGGATCCGTTCCCTGATGGGGCTCGGAATTGACCATGAGCAGATAGTTCAGGCTGAATTGCCGTTTCAGCCCGGCCAGAAGGCCCGTTGCGGACCGCATTCCAGCGGACAGATTTTCCTCATCCGGCACGCACACGACGATCAGGTTTCCCGTTAAATCACTCCTCCGGCTGTAGTGTTCCAGCAGGGCCAGTTGAATGGCGCCGCCGGCTTTCATATCAGCCCCTCCCCTGCCGAACTGCCATTTCCCACTGTCCAGGTCCCGGATGGACTCCGGATCGAATTTATGCAGCATGGACCGGATCTCTGTGTTGATCTTCCCGATATCAAGGGCAAAGGGTTTTGCGGTTTCAAAATCACTGATCTCCACCACATCATAGTGGTGAATCATGACAACGGTATCCCCGCCGTTACCCCGGACCATCCCCCAGACCACGTGACGACCCAAAGGGTCATTTTCAATGGGGTGGCATCCCCACTGATCAGGGCGTTCCCTGAAATAATCCTGGCGGCTGAACCATGCGGTTAAAAAGGGTTCTACCAGTCTTTCGTCCGCAGTATTGGTGTAGCTTGCGATCCGCACATAATCAGTGAAGATCGATTTGATCTCTTCTTTAAGGTCGACATCCCGGCCGTCAGCCATGAGGCCTCTCTCCTTTGTCTGATGCATCAGACACAAAAATATGGTTCAATCTCGAACCGCTGGCAAGCGCTTTCAACAGGGTATACTTGGGACATCTGTTGATTCGGTATCACCACGGTTTCATTGTCAAAGGTGGTCAGAAACATGCTACGGCGCCGGATTTCAGTTCAGAACAAACCACACGTTTTGAACATCAAATCAAACATTCTTTAATAAATTTTTTTCTGCTGTATATCTGCCACCGCAGGGAAGTGTATCAAACAGCGGCCAGGCGATAAAATTCGGAAGGGGTCAGGCGGTCAGCCCGACCCCTTTGGTTATCAGCCGATCACCGAAAAGCTCGAATCAGGATTGATTTTGCGCAGCCGGGAATAGAAACCGATGTTGCACGGCCGTTTGGTGTATTTCATGGTAAAGGACACCGGGTCTTTGTCATGGTCATGGCCCTTTTCCACGGCCTGCACCAGTTCGGCCATCAAAGCCCCTACCACCGGAGCGTTCTTGAACTGGTTGCCGCTGGTGCCCACGGCCATGTAGAAGCCGTCCAGACAGGATCTGTCATAAATGGGGATCCAGTCATCGGTGCAGTCATACAGATCCACAATGCCGCTGGGTTTGTTGGGGATGCGCATGTCCGGGATACGCTGGGCCTCTCTCATCGCCTGGGTGGTCCACTGTTCGGTGAAATCGGTATTGTAATTGTCCGGATCTTCCACATATTCCAGGGTGTCGCATTCCGGGTCTTCGGAGCCGATGAGGATGTTGTTGCCCACTTCCGGCCGGGAGTAGCACCCCACATCCCCGTCTGAAATGATGGTGCCCAGGTTGTTGTAGTCAAAGTCTTCCGGTGCCGGCACATGGCAGACCTCCTGGCGCAGGGCCCGGGTCTTGATGTTCATCTCATCTTCCACCCCTGCCATGCGGTTGATCTGAAAGGAATGGGGTCCTGCCACATTGATGACCACCGGGGCATCGATCCGGGTGCCGTCGGCCA
>JAWOGI010000153.1:0-2565 GCA_046496975.1 Desulfobacteraceae bacterium
TTTCCTCCGGCGTTTGCGCCCCGGCCAGTCCCATGCGCTCCATCATGGGCATGGTGTTTTCAGGCGGCGTGTCGGGCATGGACTCGATCATGGGTCCCAGTTCATGGGCGCTGTCGCTTTGGGATTTTTGCTTGAGCAGCTTTAACGACTGGGCCACGATCATCTCAACGAGATCAAACTCCGAGCCAAAGGGAAACGGACCAAAACAGCCCTCTGCCTTATACGGGAACAGTGCGGCGGAAAGCGCCTCAGGGGTATTGTTCCGGTACTGTTCCGGAATCTGGTAATCCCGGGGGATCTTGTTGTTTTTCCTGGCCTCTGCCAGAAGCTCATCCTGAAACCGGGAATCGGTGATGTTTAAAATCTCCTTGATCACGTCCTGGTCGGATTTGCCCCGGATATCGGCAATGCCGTATTCCGTGACCACGATATCGCGCAGATGCCTGGGGATGGTGACATGGCCGTAATTGTAAACGATGTTGGACAGGGCCTTGCCCTTTTCCTGCCGGGTGCTTTTGATCATCATGATCAATCGGCCGTCTTTTAATGCATGGGCCATGGCCACAAAATTGTACTGGCCGCCCACCCCGGAGATCACGGTGCCGTCTTCAAGCCCGTCAGATACGATATGGCCCAGCAAAGTGGCTTTCATGCCGGTATTGCAGAACCGTCCGTCTTTTCGCTGCAGGGCCCGGAGGGGTTCATTGCCGTAGAGCTGGTTGGCCACTTCAACACCGGTCATCTCAAACTGCCGGCGCTCGTCTTCCCTCATGCTGCGCAGACTGTCATAAAAATCCCTGGGGCCGATGAAAAACGCACCCGTGAGCACCACCCCGTTTTGCAGACGCTCGCCCAGACAATTCCGGCTCACGGCCTCCAGGTTGTCCGCATCATCGAGAATGGCGGAAAAACGGCGGCCGTCTGCGGTGATGATCGTGCCCTTTTCATAGGTGAGATCCTGGCGCAGAACCCCGAAATGCTGCAGAGTCTCAAAATCCTTGCGGGTGAGATAGGGATGGATGGTTTCCTGCTCGACCATGAGCCTGAGGGTGTCAGGCATGATCTTTTCCGTGAGCCGTCCCTGGTTGATCAGCTGCTGAATTCCGATGTGATGATAGACCTTTCGCTTGATCACCCCGCTTTTGTAAAGCTGGAGAAAAGCATCCACAAGCATCTCGGTTGAGCCGTAAATGCCCTTGTCAAAAGTGCCCGTACCCCCGATTTCGCTGATAATCGGTTCATGGGTGTCGGCAATTCCGGCATCCCGGATTACCTTCTGATATACTTCATTGTTGTTCTGGCGCATGTCCAGGGCCGAGGCCACAGCATCACCCAGAGCGCCGATACCGATCTGCAGGGTGCCGCCGTCTCTGATCAGGGTGCTGACGTTTAAGCCGATCATGTAGTCCGGATCGGTCACCGGCAGCCTGGGGGTGTTAAACAGTTTGTGATCCCCTTCTCCGGTGTCGATGATAATGTCATAGACTTCCGGGTTGACCTCGGCATCCCCGTACATAAACGGCATCTCTGAGTTGACCATGCCGATGGTCAGCCGGTTTTCCCCCCGGTTGCGGGCGGCGCGGAATTCTGTAAGCGCTTCTATGGTATTGTCCGCGTTGCACGACAGGCTGTAGGTCAATTTCCCGCCGGATTCGGATTTGCCGATCATATTGGCAAATATCTGGTTTCCGTTGATTTCGCAGTCCCGGACCACATGGGTGTAATTGGTACTCATGTAATTTTGCTGCATGTCCGGATTGTTCGTGTAGGCTCCGGCCTTGCAGAAAAGCTCATGGAGCCGGATATTGGAGGGCAGTCCGTCTTTGCGCAGATCGGTCATGTAATCGAGATCCGGGACCCCCTCGTAAACCCGGTTAATAAAAGGCTCCAGAAAACGGCGTTCCAGTTCACTGGTCCAGGCGGGTTTTTCAAGGGAAAGGGCGGTAAAAATAAAAAGAGAAAGATCAGGATTATGCTTGACGCGCTGGTACAATGCATTGAGCACGGGAACCGGTTTGCCCAGGCCCAGGGGGCTGCCGATGCGGATATCCGGCCCGAATTTTTCAATAATGTAATCCACGCACTGTTCAATACTCAAATACAAGGGTCTCTTTGCATCCATACCAACAAATCCTTACATTTTAGTAGAAGTTGAGACAGCATTTGCCACCTGACGGAAAATTCAAATCCTGCGGTCAAAGTTGGGTTTTCTATCAGAGCAAAGACTGTTATTCAACCAAAATCAATGATTTTATTAAAAAAAAGGGTATTTCTTGCAGATCAGACTTCAATCCTCTGAACAGTATTGAAAAATCTCAGAATTCGACTGTTTTTCACTCAAAAGGCGGTCTGCAGAAAACAAATAAGGAGGCCAATACATGAAATGCCAGAATTGCATAGCTGAAATCAGCACAGACCAGGCCATGGAAGCACGGGGACAGACCGTATGCGAGGACTGCTATATCGACATGGCGGCCAAGCCCAAAACCTGTGATCCCTGGGCGGTCTACAGCGCCAAGAATCTGGAAAAAACCGGCACAGGACCGGATCTCACGCAAAACCAGT
>JAWOGI010000219.1:0-2594 GCA_046496975.1 Desulfobacteraceae bacterium
GCTGAACTCGGCACCTTCCTCCGACTCCATGGTGACGGAAAGCAGGGACAGATGGTGTTTGCCCGCCTGGGCCAGGGTGAAACATGCCGCAAAAGGAACACTTATTGTGGGAACAGCCGATGGTGCACTGGAGCCCAAGTCAAACTACAGGCCCACTGACACGAGCTGCGCACCTGCAGGAATATGGACACCCTTGCCGAGCTCATTGAGGAGCTTGTGGTATAACGGCCACGGGCCGACCTGGTTACATACCGTGTCCAACGGGGTCTGGCTTGTGTTGCTGTGCCCGTGAAGCCTCGAATGGAGGGTTGTTATGATGAAAAGCAGACAATGGTTCCTGGCTGCCGGGCTTTTTTTTGCCATGGCCTTTCTTTTTCTGCTGCTGGTCCGCCTGGATCTTTTCCCGCCGGCCAAAAACAACGGCAGACCGGGGGCCACCATGGAAGCCGTGGCGCCGGGGGAGTCGTGGATGGCTGTTTACCAGGACAATGAAAAGATCGGTTTCTCCCACGAAGAGATAAGGGAAAGACCGTCGGGGTACACGGTTTCATCCAAAATCGTCATGCGGCTCAACACCATGGGCATGGTACAGACCCTTTCGGTCACCTCGACCTGCACCACAGCCAGAAACTTTTCCCTGAAGGCGTTTACCTTCCGCATCACCTCAAACCGCTTTGATTTCACCATAAAGGGAAAAATCACAGACGACACCCTGCGCCTGACTCCCATGGAACCCAACGCCTCCCCGGTGACCATGGCACTTGACCAGCCGATCTACCTGCCGTCGACCATGAACCACGCCCTGGCTGGGAGGGTGCCAAAGCCCCGGGAAGAGCTCACCTTCATGGTGTTTGACCCTTCTACCCTGGAGCAGGCCCCCGTCTCGGTAACCGTGGTGGCCCAAGAACCGGTGACCGTCATGGGCAGAGAAATCGAAACAAGGAAACTGGCCTTTTCCTTCAAGGGAACGACCCAGTACGCCTGGGTTTCCCCCGGCGGCGAGGTGGTCAGGGAAGAGGGGCTTCTGGGCATCACCCTGGTCAAAAGCGACAGGGAAACCGCCATGCAGGGCATCACCGCCGGGGCGGACCTGACCCGGAAAGCGGGGATCCAATCCAATGTGACCATCCCCGCACCGGAACGGCTCTCCACCCTTGAAGTGAGGATTTCCGGGGTCGATGTCACCCCCCTTGACCTGGACGGCGGCCGCCAGACCCTTGAGAACGGCATCCTCACCATCACTAAGGAGATTCTGGAGCGTAAGGCCCCGGCCGAGAACCCATCCACGGGCAGCAACAGGGCAGCGGGTCCAGCGGGGCAGCCCGCCGCCCCTTCCGGAGCAGCGCCCGACGGGACCGGTATCGACCGGGCCTTTGTCACCCCCGGCCCCTTTGTCCAGTCCGGCCACCCCAGGATCGTCGCCCTGGCCGGCACCATCGCATCCCCCGAAGATCACGCAATCCGGAAAATCGAAAAGATCCTCGGCTGGATGAAAGAGAATATCCGGAGAAGACCGGTCCTCTCTTTGCCCAGCGCCCTTGCCGCCCTGGAGAACAAAATGGGGGACTGCAACGAGCACGCAGTGCTCTTTGCCGCCCTGTGCCGGGCACTCAAAATCCCCGCCGGCATCGAGACCGGGCTGGTCTACACAGGAGGAACCTTTTTTTACCACGCCTGGAACCGGGTCCACCTGGGTGGCAGGTGGATCACCGTGGATGCCCTGTTCAACCAGATGCCCGCCGATGTCACCCACATCCGCTTCACCGCCGGTGCCAAGGGGATGGGGCTGGACCTGCTCGGGGTGATCGGCAGACTCAAGCTGGAAGTGACAAAGAGGACATTTTAAAACGTGCTTCGATCGTCACCTTTGGCCGGAATCGCCCGCCACTTGCCATTTTGTGCCATATCTCCAACCCGATGGGGTTTTACCGCAGATCTGCTGCATTTGAAGGTCTCCTCCTGGAGCTCCCAATGCTGTTGACCATTGGTAACGAAAAAAAAACAGAAGAACGCCATGAAACTATTTGGTTGACAAGCCAAATGCACTTTGTTAAAGCTCAGGTACTTAACTTGGTTTCCGGGGTTGCAGAGTCAAAAACAAAAAGCAACAATAACAAGAGATTACATCAAAAATCGACTGTAACTCAAGGGACGGAGTTATCCATTCTCTTTCTTTCTGCCGGCAAAAAGTTTAATCCACTGCCGTACATGAGTTTTGCCATCAGAAGATGGGTTCCTGACATCATGGACAGCACCTTTTTCGTCTCCTCTTTTGTCATTACCACAGGAAGGTGTTTTCTTTTTTTTGCCCTTATATGCTCAATCTGATCTTCAATATTGAGATCAAGAACATTCTTGTACATGAAAACGACCGAATTCAGAGCCTGCTTCTGGGTGGAAGCAGACACTTTTCCGTCCACTGCCAGGTGGCTTAAAAAAGATTCAATTTCATTCTTACCCATTTGTGCCGGATGTTTCTCACAGCCATGATACTTGATGTATCTTGAAATCCACGCACAATATGTCTGTTCTGTTCTGTAGGAATAATGATGATAACGGAGAATCTGTCTCACCTGATCCATGAGTTTCAAGTG
>JAWOGI010000222.1:0-10727 GCA_046496975.1 Desulfobacteraceae bacterium
TTTAAAAGGTTAAAAACAAATATCAGGTCAAATAGCAATCTAATTTGAGTAAAAATTTCAAAAAAAAAAAACTTGATCAAAATCATGAAGGGGACTTCTAATCTTCTACAATGTGACCGGTTTCAACACCCTTTTATTGACGTTATCGGACAGAACAGCACAGTCAAACCATAAAGCACACGATAATGTTAATAACGAAAGCCTGACCCCCACCCAGGTGGCCGAGGTTATGACCAAGCCCATGCATTTGAACATTGAGCTTTTGAATTGAGGTGAATAGGTTTAAACAATTCAATTATAGATGACAATACCAGAACCCCGGCACCCTTTCAACTTTTTTTTATGGCTCCATGCCGGAATTCGACGGTTTTCCCGCGGGAAACAGAGCTGTCGGCCAGGGGAATTCCGGGAAAATATCACTGCTGATGTTGGGATATCCCTTGACTTTTTGTTGAAAAAAGTATCTAAGTGTGCTTAATTTAGCAGGTTTTTGCAAAATTAAACACTATTTTAACAAGGAGCTGAAAAGATGATGAAGAAAACTTTATTGGCCATGGCTGCTGTTTTTGCAATGATTGCGGTGGGCAGCACCACCGGTTTTGCCGGTGAAAAGATCATAAACGGGATTGATGCCAACTTCCCTCCCTTTGCCTACATTGACAAGGCCGGGGAACCCAGCGGGTTTGATGTGGAGTCCATGGAGTGGATTGCCCGGGAGATGGGATTTGAGGTCGAGCACAAGCCCATTGACTGGGACGGGATCATCACAAGTCTGTTGATAAAAAAGATCGACGTGATCGCTTCGGGCATGAGCATTACGCCGGACAGGGCCAAAAAAGTCGATTTCTCCATCCCCTACTGGGAGATCAAGCAGGTACTGGTGGTCAAGGACGATGTTGATGCCACGGTGGACGGCATTTTGAAGGGGAACAAGGTCATAGGCGTTCAGCAGGGCACCTCTGAAGCCAAATGGCTGAAAGCCAATGCCGAGGAGAAAGGGTGGAACTTTGAGCTGAGATACTACAGCTCTTCTCCCCTGGCAGTGGAAGATGTCCTCAACGGCAGGATTGCCGCTGCAGCCATGGATGATGCCCCTGCAAAGGATGCGGCCTCCAAAAAACCGGTGAAGAGCATCGGCACCTTTGGCATGCATGTTGAGGATTTCGGGTACGCCGTGCGCAAGGGCGACACCGAGCTCATGGAGAAAATCAACAAGGGGCTTGAAAAACTCATGGCCTCTCCCCGCTGGGAAGAGCTCAAGAAAAAGTATGATCTCTAACCACTGCTTTCCCTTTATATTTTTAGGTCTTTTGTGAAACAATGCTGGAAATTTTTTTAACCATCAAAGATGCCCTGCCCTTCCTTGTCAAGGGGTCCCTGGCAACGGTGATCATTGTCATCGGCGCCATGGGACTGGGGCTGGTTCTGGGGCTGTGCATGGCGGCAGGCATGGTCTACGGCAACCGGCTGTTCAAAACCGTGTGCGGCCTGTATATCTGGTTTTTCCAGGGAGTGCCGGCCCTGGTGCTCCTCTTTCTCTTCTACTTCGGCCTGTTCAACTACCTGGGGTTTAATTTCGGGGCCGTCACCGTTGCCACCATCGTGCTGGGCCTGATCACCGCGGCCTACCAGGCCAACATCTTCCGGGGGGCCATGCTCTCCGTTCCCCAGGGGCAGTTCAGGGCGGCCAACGCCCTTGGCATGAGCAATGTCCAGGTGATTCTCTTCATCATTCTGCCCCAGGTGCTCCGTGTCTCCATACCGGCATGGTCCAATGAGTTCTCCATCGTGCTGAAGGATTCGGCCCTGGCCTTTGTCATCGGCGCCCCTGAAATCATGGCCAGGACACAATTTGTCGCCTCACGCACCTACCAGCACCTTCCTTTGTATATCACGGCAGGGCTCATCTACTTTCTCCTCACCTGGACAGGCCTCAAGGGGTTGCGAAAACTGGAGAACAGGGTCCGGGTTCCCGGCTACTCCCATCAGGAAATGTAATACCATGGCGCATCTTGTTTTAAAAGCGGAAAAGATATGTAAATCCTTTGGCAGCGACGAGATCCTCAAGCAGGTGGATCTCGAGATCAAAAAGGGAGAGATAAAGATTCTCATCGGCCCCTCCGGCGGGGGCAAAAGCACCATGCTCCAGTGCATCAACTCCCTGGTGATTCCAGATTCCGGGGATATCTGGCTGGACGGAAAACGGATCGATATCCACAACAGCCAGGAGCTGTACGGATTCCGGCAAAAGGTGGGGATGATTTTCCAGGACTTTAACCTGTTTGACCATCTCACCGCCCTTGGCAATATCACCATTGCCCTGCGCAAGGTAAAGAAAATGGGCAAAAAAGAGGCGGTAAAGCGGGCAGAAACAGAGCTGGAACAGGTGGGGCTTTCGGACAAGGGCAGCCTCTACCCGGCAGAGCTTTCCGGGGGGCAGAAACAGCGGGTGGCCATTGCCAGGGCCCTGGCCATGGACCCCGAGGTCCTGCTTCTGGACGAACCCACCTCGGCTCTGGACCCGGAACTTGTCGGAGAGGTGATCACGGTGATCAAGAACCTTGCAAAGAAGGGGATGACCATGGTTCTGGCCACCCACCAGATGTCTCTGGTGCGCTCCCTTGCCGATGAGATCCTCTTCATGGAAAACGGAACCATTGTGGAAAGAGGGGCTCCAGGGGAGCTGCTGTTGAGCTGTGACTCCAAGACCCTGTGGTTTTGTGACCGGCTGAAAAACATGGCCGGGGAGGAGGGGTAACCGTGGACGGGGCAGCTTTTTTCCAGGAATTGATCCCAAGCCTCAACCGGGGGCTTTTGATGACCATCATGCTGATCGTTCCGTCGGCCCTCGGCGGAGTTGCCATCGGGGTGACAGCCGGTTCTTTGCGGGCCTTCGGTCCCCCGGGGGTAAAACGGGCAGGGGATGCCTTTGCCGCCCTTTTCCGGGGAACACCCCTGGTGGTGCAGCTCTTTGTCCTCTACTTCGGTTTGCCCAATGTGGGAATATACCTCTCTCCCTATGCAGCGGCGGTGACCGGTTTTATTCTCTGCAGCGGGGCATACCAGTCCGAATATGTCCGGGGCGCCCTCCTCGCCGTCAAAAAGAACCAGTACCTGGGGGCCCAGGCATTGGGATTCTCCCGGTTTCACACGATCTTCTGGATCATCATTCCCCAGGCGGCCCGGCGGGCCCTTCCCGGATGCGGCAACGAGATCATCTACATGATCAAGTACTCTTCCCTGGCCTATATTGTCACCTGCATGGAGCTCACCGGCGAAGGCAAGGTGTTTGCCACGGAGTATTTCCGGTTCACCGAGGTGTTTGTCATCATCGGCTTCTACTACCTCTTCCTCGTCTCCATTGCCAAAATCCTTTTACGGAACATCGAACAGCGCCTCTACGTGCCGGGGTTCGGACGGACATCCTAATTTGGTACGCATCGGCAAAACAGAAGATTGAGACTTGGGAAGGAAAACCATGGAACAGGGAAAAATAACCGAAAAAATCAGGCAGGAGCTCATCGACACCACCACTGCAGGCTCTGTTTGGGCCTTTGACGACATCCCGGAGATCTACTGCTGTGATGCCTCGGAACTGAGGTACACCCCGGAGCTTGTGGTCACGGCAAGATGCCGGGAAGATGTTCGGGCCGTTGTCCGTCTTGCCAACGTTCACGGTTTTCCAGTGACCCCCAGGGGCGGCGGCAGCGGCCTTGCAGGGGCCTGCCTTGCCGACCGGGGTGGCGTTCTCCTCTCCCTGGAACGGATGAACCGCATCATCAGCGTTGATAAAAAGAACCTTGTCATGGAGGTGGAGCCCGGGGCCGTCAGCAGTGACGTCAGGGATGCCGCCGCCGCCGCAGGTTTTTTCTACCCCCCCGATCCGGCGGGCATGGACAAAAGCACCATCGGCGGCAATGCCGCCACCGATGCCGGAGGCCCCGCCTGTTTGAAGTACGGCACCACCAGGGATTATATCCTGGGACTTGAGGCGGTGCTTCCCACGGGGGAAGTCATCACCGCCGGGGTAAAGACCCGCAAGGGAGTGGTGGGGTATGACATGAAAAACCTCATCGTGGGGTCCGAGGGGACCCTGGGCATCATCACCGCCCTGACCCTCAAGATCATCCCCAAGCCTTCGGCCACCATGGGCATCATGGCCGTGTTCAGGGATATGGGCAGTGCCATGGAAGCGGTGTCAGGGATCATGGCAAGAGGGATGCTGCCCTGTGCCATGGAGTTTATGGACCACAAATGCCTCTTTCTGGTCAGGAAGATGCTTCCCCTCTCCCTGCCCGGCAACAGCCCCTCTGTTCTAATCATTGAAATGGACGGGCACCCTTCCCATGTCAAAGAGGAGATCAAAGGCATCTCAACGCTGTGCAAAACCCTTGGGGCCGTTTCGGTGCTGCCGGCAAACGACCACGACCAGCGGGAAAAATTGTGGGAGGCCCGCAGGCAGATCTCCCTGAAGATCCACGATTATGCGGCTTTGTACGTCTCCGAGGACGTTGCCGTTCCCATTGCCAGTATTGCAGAGCTTGTCAACAGCCTGGCCTTTTTTGAAAAGATCTACAACCTTGAAATCTTTGCCTTTGGCCACGCCGGGGACGGGAATATCCACCTGAACATCACCTCCCCCTCCAGGGAAAACAGCGGGCTGGTCCACAAGGGCATCACCGCCCTGCTGGAATTTGTGCTCAAGCTCGGGGGCACCATCTCCGGAGAGCACGGCATAGGGCTTGCCAAGAAGCCTTTCCTTCCCATGGAGCTCTCGCCAAAAAGCATCGCTCTTCAAAGGGGCATCAAGAAGCTCTTCGATCCGGGAAACATCCTCAATCCGGGAAAAGTGTTTGACTCGACGTCCTGACCCCACCCCAAGGTGGCCGATGTTATGGCCAAGCCACTACAATTGTATTCCAGAATTCACGAGGGCTCTTAATTTAAATTTAATTTTACTCTGACCCCAATTTGTGGACTTTCGCCTGGGTCTTGCTTTCGGCCAGTTGGGCGATCTGGCTGTGATGGGTGAAAAGCAGCACCTGGTTTTTCTCTCCAAACCCGGCCAGCGCCTTTAACGTCGCTTCTGAGCGGGATTCATCAAAATTTATCAGCACATCATCCACGATAAAGGGCATGGGCCGGTTTTTCTCCAGACGATACTCCAAGGAGGCCAGCCGCAACGCCATAAACAGCTGATCCCTGGTGCCTGAACTCAGACCGTCAACGGTTACCCGCTCCTCTTCGTTTCTCAGACCGACAATGGACGGTTCCCCCCGGTCATCGATATCGGTGCGCATACCCTGAAAAGAATTCAGGGTCAGCCGGGCAAAATAGTCGCCGGCCAGGTTCAGAATGGGATTCTGATTTTCCCTGCGGAAACGCTCTATTTCATTTTCCAGGGCCTTTGCCGACACTCGCAGGAGGGTATACTCGTCAGTGAGTCTGCGGATTTCAGCGAGTTTTTCCTCGGCTTCCTCCGCCTTTTGCGCTGCCAGGGCACCTCCGTCCATGCGCTGCAGTTCTGTACGTTCTTCTCCAACCCTTTGATCCAGTTCGCTGATGTTCTGATTTACCCCTTCCAGCTCAGCCTCAAGCTCTTCCAGGCGAATTGGTAAACCATCGGCATCCAATTGGTCTGCCTGATCCTGCAGATCGGCGATGGAGTGCCCCTCGGCCAATTGCAAAAGCCTCTCTTCTTCTTCTCTGATCCTGCCGTTCAGATCCTGTTTTTTCTCCCAGCGCTGCTCAACATCCTCCAGTTCCTCCTGTTTTTCACAGCCTGCCCGCCGGCAGAGTTGATTCAATTCATTGTGTGCGCTGTGCATGTCGGCTTCAGCCTTGTGAATTTCCTTTTCAGCTCCGGCGATCCCCTCTTGATAGGTTTTCAGTGTGACATCGTCCTCCCTGGTTCTGGACAAGAGGGCGCTGACACTCTCCAGGGCCTGATCCACGGGCAACGCGGCCGATTCGGGAGCGACCCGCTGCAGAAGGCTGGACACCTCATTTTCGAACTGTTGTGCATCCCGTCTGATGCCTTTCATGCGCTTGGAGAACTCTCCGGCTCTGTCCAGATGATCCAGGCAGGCCTGGAGTTGCTCGAAAAAATCCGCAACCCCGCCTGCCGTCTCATGACCGGAAAGGCCCAGCTCGCCCAGCACCTCCTGCCATTTCTGCCTTTCCCGGTCATGAAAGGTTTGGGCCTCTTCCAGCTCGACCCTGGTTTTGTTTTTTTCCTCCGCCAGGGTATTGATCTTTTCTTCGAGGGTCTGGCGTTTTTTCCGGTTCTGTTCTATCAGCTCTTGCACCTCCCGGGCGCATTTCAGGGGAGGTCCCAGTTCCTTTCTGTCCGGGGGTGCCACCTTAAAAGGTGAAAGGGTCTGCTTTAAATTTTCAAAGGCTTTGAGGCGTTTTGACCGTGAATTTTCGATTTCCTGTTTCTGTTCCTCGATGTGGCCGGCCTGAAGCCGCAGCTGGGCGATTTTGCTCATCCAGGCGCTCATTTCTGCCGGGGCAAGGGGGGCAATTCCTGAATTCTGCCACAGCCTCTGCCATTCTTTTTCCAATTGATTCCTGCTTTGTTCCAGAAAGTTCTTTTCGCCCTCCAGTTCCCTCGATTCCTGCTTCAGCACCTCCAGGTCCGCGGTGATTCCGGCATATTCGTGGACCCGCTTTCCTTCCCTGCGCAAACGGTCCGCCAGATTGTCCGCCTGGAGAACATTCTGCTCATAGGCCTCAACCAAGGGCAGGCCGGGATCATACCGGTCGGCCTCGGCACTGATCTCCAGGCCTTGCACCCACTTCTGCTTGAGCAAAGACCAGCCCTGGTCCCGCAGGTTGCGCAACGCCAGAAGTTCCGCCTCAGTGGGGATTTCTCCGCTCTTTTCCAGTGCTGTCAATGCTTTGCTGCGTTTTTTCCGCTCTTTGTCCAGGCGTTTTTCCTCTTTTTCTATTTCCCGCTTCTTCTCGGCCAGCTCCTTATACCTGAGGGCAAATCCCGTGACCGATTCTTCCAGGGGAAGGGTTAACCTGAGCAGCTCCAGGGCTGACCCGTACCACAACCCCATCTGCCGGGTTTGGGCATCAAACTTGGATATGTTGCTCTCATGCCTCTGGACAAGATCCTCTAAATCGGTGTCGATGTCACCCAGGCGCACGGCCTGGTCGACTGCCTGTTTCAGCTGGTTTAAATCGTCTGCTGCCCGGGCATTTCCCTGGTGCACAAATTCTGAATTCAGAACCGTCAGCTCCCGTTCCCTCTTTTCCCTTTCCAGTTCCAGCTTCTGTAGTTTCTGTCTGCAGGTCTGCAGGCTCTGCTCTAAAAGGGGCAACCGGGATCCAATATCATTGATGCCCCGGCGTCTGCCCAGCAGGGGACGCAATTGTCCGGCCTTGTCCGGATCGAGGTCTGCCCGGATCTTGGCCAGGATATTGCCGGCCGTGGTCTTCTCCTGCACCCGCTTGCCGTCCAGCACCGGCAGATCCTTGTTGCCCTTGCGATACTCGCCCAGGCGCTGATAAAGCGCTTTGATTGTTTCAGACTGATCGAGGAGCTCGGTGTTCAGGCTGATGGATGCCGCTTTCTGCTGGAGATCCTGCAGGCGGGTTCTGGCTTCTGCAAGGGTCTGCCGGGCGGTACGCAGCTTTTCCTGATTTTCGGCCCGCTGTTTGGCAAAGTTTTGGGGCAGAGAGGGGACCGCTTTGAATTCAGACAACTTCCTTTTCAGCTCCTGCCGGGAACCCAGGGAGGGCAGGGCCTGCTGCATCCGTTTCAAGCGGTTGTATTCGCTGCTCAATTCCCGGCGTTTCTTCTGTTCGCTCTCCAGCTTTTTCAACGCCTGGTTTAAGGCTCGATCATGGGTCTTCCATTCATTGCTGGAAAGGGACAACCTGCTGATTTCAGACTTTAAATCGTTATAAGAGCGCAATGCCGCATTTAACGCCGGTTTGGATGCCTTGTTTTTATAGATGCCGTCGCTTTTGCTTTTAAGGTCGGACAGGATCTGCCGAAGGGAAGCAATGCCCGTTCCGGCTGAAAAAAGGGCCGTACCGGCACTGCCCTTTTCCTGTAAAATTGAGGTGCCTCCCTGGACCAGGGCCCCATGGTCAAGACCAAAAAGCCGTTCAAACAGGGCGTGGTCAATCCCCTGGAGCAGTTTTTTTAATTTGCCGGGGTCCATGGGATTGCCATGGGCATCCAGCAGATCATGTTTGCGCTTTTTGCGCCTGGCGAAAAAAAGCTCTTTTTTTTGGTCCTGCACCACGCCGGAGACGAGGAGTTGATCATTGGAATGGATAAAATTGTCCCGGGTACGCTCGGGAAAACCGTAGAGCCAGGCCTTTAGCGCCCTTAAGGTGCTGCTTTTGCCTGCTTCGTTGGCCCCGAGAATAATATGGAGATCCGGCCGGTCCCGGTCAAACTCCAGCACCTGGCCGTTAAAAGGGCCAAATCGGTTGAGTTCCAGACGCTTTATCCTCATTTTTCTTCCCCCTTGCCCAGAAGGTGGGCCAGGAGGAGTTCCCGGGCATTCTCCCGGAGCTCATGGAGATAGGCAGGGTTGTTTAAATCAAGAACCTCTTCCTCTGCTTTCATCTCCGGCGGCAGTTTTGTCTGCAGGGTGGCAAGTTCGGGAATCTGCTCTTCAAGGTTGGCCTCCAGGCTGAGCCCTTTAATGGAATTGATCAAGCCGGCCAGGGGAGAAGCAGCATCGAGTTCATCCAGGGTATCGTTGTCAGCTT
This sequence comes from Desulfobacteraceae bacterium, assembly GCA_046496975.1. Classification (GTDB taxonomy): domain Bacteria; phylum Desulfobacterota; class Desulfobacteria; order Desulfobacterales; family Desulfobacteraceae; genus DATFJZ01. The sequence goes on from JAWOGI010000222.1 coordinate 8,740, forward strand.
TGGTCGTCACCTTGATTCTTTCCAGCCAGATGAGACCCAGCCCGGCTGCCATGGCCCGGCACTCCTGCCTGATATGGGCTGCGTTTTCCTGGAGCCAGTTGTGTAAAGGAGTCTTGCCTTCCAGTATGAGCCTTACGGCCAGGGGAAGATTTCGGTTTGCATCCTTGCAGGACTGAAGAGAGTTGCGAATTTTTCTTAAAAAATCGTCGCTGGTTTCACACTCCCCAAGATCCACCCGGCACTGCTGCCAGCGCAGCACATCCAGGTCATGGTGGGTCACCCTGCTTATTCTTTTCTCGTCAACCTCAACCACGGTGCAGCCCTTTGCTCCGCTTTCCCGTATATGCCTGCCCTGAAGATTGCCGGGAAAAACCACCCAGGGATTGTTTGAAACCTCTTCCCGCTGATGGATATGGCCCAGGGCCCAGTAATCATATCCCTTGCTTTTCAGTACATCCAGATTGGTCGGGGCGTAGGTGTCATGGCCGGGACGGCCGCTTAAAGCGCTGTGCAAAATACCGATGTTTATCACTCCCGGCATGGCCGGGGGAAAGGAGGCTGCCAGATCTTCCATGGTCTCCCTGGTTTGATAGCTTTGACCGTGAATTACCACGCCAAGTTGGTCTATCTCCCTGGAAACGGGTTTATTACCGGGAAAAATGTAGACATTGTCCGGAGGGCGCAGATTCCTGGCAATGACACTGGCGGCATCATGGTTGCCCGAAACCATGAACACGTTGATATCCGCTTCAAGCAAACGTCCCATGCGCTGGGCAAAGAAAAGACTGGTGTTGTAATCTTTCCACTCTCCGTCATAGATATCCCCGGCCAGAAGAACAAACGCCGCTTTTTGCTGCAACGCCAGATCCACCAGGTTGTCCAGGGCTCTGCGGCTGGCGTTGCGGATCTCTTCCACCGGGGCATCGGGATAAGTTTCCAGGCCCCTCAACGGGCTGTCCAGGTGAATGTCAGCAGCATGCAGAAATTTAAAGGTACTCATAACAGCAACCCTTTCGAGAAAGTGAGTAAAATAACAATTTCCGGGCTTGGTCATAACATCGGCCACCCTGGAGTGGGGTCAGGCTTTTGATTGTAAGGGGAAGTTAAATTGAGGTCAAGACAAATTAACAACTGTTTTTGTACGGCCACCCTGGGCCTGCACAATCACGCTTGACGTTATTTCCGAACTGCTTTACCATGCTATAGAAGATCAGCAATGTGACATTTTCGATCCCTGACAGCGAGCAAGGAGAAGGATAAGTGCCAAAACGGATTTATGTGGATATGGATGATGTCATTTCCAGGACCACAGATACCTATGCAGAAATTGTTCACCGGGAATTTGGGAAAAAAGTCCGTTTTGAAGAGATGGTCTCTTTTGACCTGAAAAAATCCTTTGGCCTGACAGAGAGAGAATTCTGCAGTTTTTTTGATCTGGTTCACCAGCCTGAGGTGCTTCTGTCCTATGAACCCGTGGAAGGCTGTATGTCTGTGCTCTCCATGTGGGCCCGTAAGGGGTATGTCATAGATGTGGTCACGGGCCGGCCGCCTTATGCCAGGGACGCATCTCTTGCCTGGCTGAACAGATACCGGATTCCCTATGGTGAATTTACCATGGTGGACAAATACAACCGGACCGCCAACGACCCGTCCGGAGTTATCACAAAAGACCAGCTCATGCAAAGGCAGTATGATATGGCTGTGGAAGATTCCCGGGAAATGGCGATTTTTCTGGCCCATACCATGAACGTTCCAGCAATTCTCTATGACCGGCCGTGGAATGGAGAGCCGGTGAACCACAAAAACGTCATGCGGGTATCTTCCTGGCAGGAAATCAGCGGGAGTTCGCCTTGATTTCATGGCAGACCTGTTTTATATTGTTTTATTTATGAAATATGTCCCATTGGCGCAAGGCAGAAGACGGGCAAAAAGACAAGCAAGATAAGATGCGTGGATTGTTTTTTGGAAGATCCCTAAGATTTTGCCTG
>JAWOGI010000339.1:0-2813 GCA_046496975.1 Desulfobacteraceae bacterium
TCTCTTCTGTTAATGGAAGATGTCAAACATGAACAGCTGCTCATGGTGACCTTTTCACGGGCTGCGGCCACGGAATTCAAGAAACGGCTGATCGCGCTCATCGGCAATGCAGCCGGTTTTATAGAGATAAAGACCTTTCATTCCTATTGTTTTGATCTGCTCGGCCAGATTGGCACCCTTGAAAAGTCGGGCGGTATTATCCGGAAAACCATTTCGAAAATCAGGAGCGGCGAGGTGGAGCCTGCCAGGATTGCCAAAGCCGTGCTGGTGATCGACGAAGCCCAGGATATGGACGCAGACGAATACGCCCTGATCACTGTTCTGGCAGATCAGAATCCTGACATGCGCATCATTGCCGTGGGAGATGACGACCAGAATATTTATGCATTCAGGGGATCCAGCCCGAAATATCTGGAACAGCTCATTGCCGAAAAAAACGCCGTCATGCACCAGCTCGTGGAAAACTTCCGAAGCAAGGCCAATCTGGTTGCATTGACCAACCAGTTTGCAAAAAAGATCCGCCGCCGGTTAAAAGAAACCCCCATTATGGCCAGGCAGGCCGGCTGCGGGAAAATCAGAATCGTCCGCTATCACAGCCGGAATCTTGTTTCCCCACTGGTTCAGGACCTTGTTTCCACCAAGCTTGCGGGAACGACCTGCGTGTTGACCCACACCAATGAAGAGGCCTTTCAGGCAGCAGGCCTTCTGCTGGAAAACAACATGCCGGCCAGGCTGGTCCAGACCAATGAGGGGTTCAATCTGTATCAGCTGCTGGAAGTCAGGTCTTTTCTGGACCTGCTCCTTCTGCGCGACGACACATTTATCATCAATGAGTCGTTGTGGGAAACTGCCAGGCGCCGATTAATGAACGAATTTAAAAACAGCCCGAAAATTGATATCTGCATGAAGATCATCAAGGGTTTCGAGGCGGCCAATCCCCACAAAAAATACCGGTCCGATCTGGAAATATTTCTCCGGGAATCCAAACTGGAGGATTTTGCAGATGACCCGGGTGATGCGGTTTTTGTATCCACCATGCACAAAGCCAAAGGAAGAGAGTTTGACCATGTGTTTATCCTGCTCGACAATTTCGATCTGATAAATGATGAAAAAAAACGTCTGCTGTATGTGGCCATGACAAGAGCGAAACAGAATTTGACCATCCATATGAACGCCCCCTTTATGGATGATATGTCTGTTCAGGAAATGAAATTGATTACCAATAATGAAAACCAGTTCCCTCCGGATCAGCTGGTCATGCATTTAAACCACAAGGATATCTGGCTTGATTATTTTATGGGCAGGCAGCATCAGATTTCCCAGCTGAAAAGCGGTGATGAATTAATCGTGCGTGAAAACCGCTGTCTGGACAAACGCGGTGTTCCTGTGGTAACATTTTCAAGAGCGTTTTTAAACACACTGGAGAAATACCGCCAGGCCGGATATATGCCTGTCCGGGCTGTTGTCAATTACATCGTCTACTGGCGGAAAGAAGGGGCAGAAAAGGAAATAAGAATAATCCTGCCCGAACTGTATGTAAAAAAGCGGGGTACTGATGTAAAGGCATAGAACCGGGCCACGTTGACCGATTGATATCCTGGCATAACCCTGACACCGGCAACAGGTACCGGGTACCCCCCCATCAGGCCTATGCCAGCCCGGGGAATCCCCAGCAGCCCTGCAGGGAAGCGGAGATCCTGGCCGTTATTGACGGAAAGACCCAGAAAACCCATACAACTGCCTGCCGGAACAGCCGGGGGCAGTGGGAGCTGAAAAACCAATAGAAGAATACCATACCATTCTTCGGGAAAAGGAACCAGCGTTGCTCCTTCCCTGAATCCTGTTGCGGCATGCGCGGGGACAGGAAAATTGAAAAGAACGGCTGACACCGCACAAATAACAGGATCAAAGAGAGGCAAAATGAAAACAATCGGCCTTCTGGGCGGCATGAGCTGGGAAAGCACAGCCGGCTATTACCGGATGATCAATGAGGGGGTGAAACAGGCCCTGGGCGGACTGCATTCTGCAAAAATCGTGCTTTACAGTGTGGATTTTGATCCCGTGGAAAAACTGATGGGCCGGGGGGACTGGCAGGGGGTGGCCGAAGATCTTTCAGAGGCCGCTGTAAACATCCAGGCTGCAGGGGCTGATTTTCTCCTGATCTGCACCAATACCATGCATCATGTGGCTCCTGAGATCCAGGATTCAATTGAGATTCCCCTGCTGCATATTGCCGATGCAACGGCCGGGGCACTGATCCGGTCCGGGATTAAAAAAACGGGCCTGCTGGGCACGGCGTTTACCATGGAGCAGGATTTTTATAAGGGCCGCATGAACAGGGACCACGGGCTTGATGTCCTGGTGCCGGAAAAAGCAGACAGGGCCTTTATCCATCACACTATTTTTCAGGAACTGTGCCTGGGAATCGCAAAGTCCGGCACCAGGGAAGCATATCTTCGAATCATCGATTACCTGGCGGAGCAGGGGGCCGAAGCCGTCATCCTGGGCTGCACGGAAATCGGAATGCTGATCGGGCAGAAGGACACCTCTGTAAAGCTCTTTGACACCACCGCCATTCATGCAAAAAAGGCGGTGCAGTATGCGCTGCAGTGCTGAAGGGAACCAGAGATCTCGAATACTATTTTGAGAATTATATTTATCTGAAACTGCACAACAAAAACAAATGAGCCGCACATAGTATACTTGAAAGCAATTTTAACCTTATTTTACATGAGGAAAACAATGAAAATCAGATCTCTTTCATGTTTTTGTTTTTCACCCACCGGCACCACAAAAAAAATCATGGATGCTGT
>JAWOGI010000024.1:0-13128 GCA_046496975.1 Desulfobacteraceae bacterium
TCCCACCCCGAGAAGGTAGAAGCTGGCCCCGATGACGCCGATGAAGACATAGTTGAGGCTGGCCATGGGGCTTCTGTCCGGATCTCCCATGGCTATCAAAGCATAGCTGGTCAGGGAGGTGATCTCAATCAGCACGTAGAGGTTGAACAGGTCTCCCGTGGCAACCACGCCGATAAGCCCGGTGATGAAGAGAAGATAGACGGCGTAAAAGGTGCCTGATTTTTCTTCAGCATCCCTCTGTACCTCCTGGTGGCTGGCCAGTAGATTGATAAGGGCAATGGCCGTAACGGCAACCAGTACCACACTGTTCAAGAGATCAATGCGGTACTCGATGCCAAAAGGGGGAGTCCAGCCTGCCATGTAGTAAGTGATCTCCTCTCCCGTTGCTATGATACGGGAGAGCAGCACCGTTGATGAAAAAAAAGAGACCACAAGCCCGACAAGGGCAACGGGGTAGCAAAGGCTCTGTCGCAACCAGCTCGCACCGCTGCAGACAATGGCGGCGACGAGGGGAGCCAGGACCAGTAAAGCCGGATAATTGGAGGGTGTCATAGTCTATTTTTCCCTTATGTGCATTCTCAGTTCATCTTCTTCCAGGGTCTGATAGCGCTGGTATATTTTAATCGCCAGGGCCATTGCCACACCAAAGGTGGCCACGGAAACAACAATGGCCGTCAGCATGAGGACATGGGGCAAAGGATTGATGTAGTCCGCCGCGTGGATCACCAGGGGGGAGGCTCCATGGCCTCCGCCGTGGGCGTTCTCGATGATTGGAATGGTGGCATCGATCTTGTACCCGATGGAGATATAAAACAGAATAATGGCTGTCTGGAAGATGTTCATTCCCACAAGCTTTTTCATGAGGTTGTTTTTGGCAATCATGGCGTAGAGGCCGATCATCATTAAAATGATGTAGAGCCAGTAGTTGTACTTTGCCATGACCACAATAAAAAAATCCGTCATACCTTTCTCCTATAACCCTTCATCGTGTTGTCCCTTTGAGGCGAGATTGACATAGATGACAACCATGACCGCCATCACTGTAATGCCCACGCCGATTTCCACGCCAAGCATGCCAAGGGCCCGGATATGGCCCGGGTCCACGGGCAGAACCTTTGCAAGCTTGCCGTAATCGAGGAAGTTGCCCCCCAGCACCATGCAGAGGAGGCCGATTCCCACATAGAACAGTACCCCCGCGGCGCTTAATATCCCCAGAACTTTTTCGGTGGTTCGTTTCAGGGCCGTGCGAAGGTTATAGGAGATGGCAAGGAGAATCAGGCTGGAACCGAAAATAACCCCTCCCTGAAATCCGCCGCCGGGGCTGAAATCGCCATGGGCAACAACGTAGAGGGCGTAGATCTGGATAAAGGGGATGAGTATCCGGCACACCGTCATGATGATCAAATCGTCGGGTACCCAGTGGGCGTCCATGTTTTCAAACTCCCTGCCCCTTGGTTCCCTGGTGCTGTTTTTGTTGAATCTCAGGATCACCCCGGTGGGAACATGCCGGTAAAACCGGTCTTTTTTGTGGTTGCTGTTTCTCAGCAGCAGCAGACAGGCAAGGCCGGCACAAAAGACAACTGCGGTTTCAAACATCGTGTCAAAACTACGGTAGTCTGCAAGAACAGCTGTGACAAGGTTGGGCACATTGGTCTCTTCCATGGTTTTTTCGATGTAGTGGTTGGAGAGATGGGTGCTTGCCGGGGATGAGGGGTATCCCCAGTCCGGGAAATCAGCCGTGGCGGTGAGCAGCAGTCCGCCGCAGAGGCATACAATGAGAAGGGCGGTTTTCTTCAATCTTTTGTCCTCCTTGTTGTGTTAAACACAGCGGCAACAAAAAAAACAGTGCTCACCCCTGCGCCCACCGAGGCTTCGGTAAACGCCACATCAACGGCTCCCATGACGGCCCAGAGCAGGCACATGAGGAAGCTGTAAGCGCCAAAGAGGATTGCCGTGCTTAAAAGGTCTTTGACACTTATTGCGGCAATGGCACTGAAAATAACAAAAATCAGTACAATCAGATCTATCAGCCAAATCATGGGGTTACCTCCCGTCCTTTTTTGTCCAGTGCCGCAGTCCCGCCCTGAGGCCGGCATCAACGATGGAGTGGGTGGCAGTGGGGCTTGCCAGAAAGACAAAAAAGGCAATTAAGAGCATTTTGCAGCTGAGCAGCACTTCGGCCAGGCCGAAATGCTTCAGGTTGAACAAAGCAAGGCCGATCACCATGGCCAGAATGCCGATGGTGTCCAGTTTGCCGGCAGGGTGGAGCCTGCTGTAAAAATCAGGCATGCGGATGATACCCACGGCACCGCCGGTAAAGAGCAACAGGCCGAAAATCAGAAACAGTACAACGAGCAGGTTCATGGTAACTCCTTTTCCGGTAGGCTATTCAAGTGTTGACTCCTCGTAAAGCCCCTTTCGCTTGTTGAAATAGCGGGAGGCGGCCAGGACAGCAATAAAGTTCAAAAAGGCGTAGGCAAGGGCGATGTCCACGAACATCTCTGCCCGCTGGTAAATAAAGCCGATGAGCAGAAGCAGGATTACGGTTTTACTGCCGATGGCGTTGACTCCGATGAACCGGTCCAGCACCGTGGGGCCGAATATGGCCCGGTACAGTGAAAACAGCATCAGAAAACAGAGAAACAAACTGATAAATAAGAAAAAGGAGGTCATATCTCTTCTCCATACACCTTGGCCACTTTTTCAAGCATGACGCCGGGCAGGGCCTCGGCCGACTCCCTGTCAATGGAGTGGACCCGGAAAACTCCGTCCCGGTCCGCTGTAACCGTGATGGTGCCCGGTGTCAGGGTGATGGAGTTTGCCAGGGTGACAATGGCCATTTGGGATTTTAAATTGGTCTTGAAAACCACCATGTGGGGGTCAATGAGCTCTTTCATCCGGGGATGAAAAACCAGGTAGAGCAGATGGAAATTGGCTTTGAGTATTTGCAGCATGAGCCAGGGAATGTATGCACAGAACCGGGGCACCATCAGAGAAAAGCGAAATTCCGGGTCGGCAAACAAGAGATCACTGAAAAACCAGGCCACCAGAAAGCTTGAAAGCAGCCCGAAAAAGATCAGTAAAGGGTCGAAATTCCCGGAGAGCACCAGCCACAACCCTAGCAGCAGTAAAAAGGTGGTGAGGAATTTAAATTTTGATTGCACGTGATTTGTCATTGGCCGGTTTTCCTTGTTTAAGCGTTTTTCGTGGCAAACGGCCAGGCAGAGTGCTCTGGCCCGGCAAAAATAAAAAATACCATTACCCACGGTTTCAAAAATCCGTAAACGCCGGATGGGGCTATTTGTCCACACCGTAAAGTTTGCGGAATTTGCCAAAGGCTTTTTTCAGTTTGCCCGGTTTACTGTTGGAAGAGGAAGGCTCTTTTTCAGGTTCGTCGGAAAGATCTTTCTTGTCATCCCGGGATTTATAGGCGTCGTTGATCACCTGGATCAGGGTGTCCATGTCCACGGGTTTTGATAAAAATTTAAATGCGTTGTACTTGCCGCTTTCCAGGGCCTTTTCAACGCTGCCGTGGCCGGTGAGAACGATGCACGGCAGATTGGGCTGAAGATCCTTCAGCCTTTTCTGTACTTCGATTCCGTCAATGCCGGGCATTTGAAGGTCCACCACTGCCACATCAAACTCCTCGTCGGCAGCTGCCTGAACACCTTCTTCCCCGGAAAAAGTGGTTTTAACGGTAAAACCGTCAAGGGTTAGCCGTTTGGCAAGGTATTTCAGAAAAGTCTGTTCGTCATCGATAAATAGGAGTTTCATAATACACCTTTGTTTTTGTTAAACAAATATTTTGGTACGCAACTTTTGGAATCGACATGTCCCATGGGGTCGGGTCTGCGCTGTTGCGCTTTGTCCGTTCCGGTCCTGATTATACCTATAGCCTTCACAAGTCTGACCGGGCGGGTCTTCGACCCAAAGGAACCGACCAGAGAGAATTTCAGGCATTGTGCCGACGCATTGTGCCACCATAAAGTCCGCAGTTTTACTGAACCGTGAGTTTCATATCAGAGCTTTTTTGTAAAGTCAATAAAAAGAAATCAGAAAAAAGCCCTTTTTATTTCTTGACTTTCACCTGGTTTTTTTGTAGGAGAAAGTTAAGGTAATGAGTTGTTTTGCCTTATTTTCAGTAGTGGAGACGTCATAGTGCCGTCAGCTTAAAGCCGGGCTTGGTCATAACATCGGCCCCTTGGGGTGGGGTCACCTTTTCGTTATTAACATTATCGTGTGCTTTATGGTTTGACTGTGCTGTTCTGTCCGATAACGTCAATAACAAAAGCCTGACCCCGTTGGCCCGCAAAATGTGACGAGTGGCCGATGTTATGACCAAGCCTTTAAAGCCTTTTCTCTCCCATTCCGGATGACAGCAAAATACCGGCTTACAGCAAAAAAAAACCTGGGCGGGGGCTTTTCCCCTGCAGGCCGTTGGCAGATGAAAGCCTTGCCGGGGAGCCACCCATGTGAATGGCACCCTGGAACGTCGAGTCTGAAAATCAAAGGAGGTAACGGATCCATGAAGTGTATTAGGGTAATCTCTGGTCTTTTTCTGATGATTCTGCTCCTGTCTTTTAATTGTGCCATGGCCTCGAACACCGGCCGGGCCGATATTTCAAAATCCGATCATACCGGCATTGTTGACAACTCTGAAAACAGTTCCGGTGAAATCCATGACCCCCATGGCGGTGCCGACAAAGGCAGCGGCCATGGAAGTCTGGGCGAAACCCTTCCCCTGTGGAGCTGCGTCCCCTTTGCCTGCATGCTGCTCTCCATCGCATTTCTGCCCCTGGTGGCAGAGTCTTTCTGGCATCACCATTTTGGCAAGATTTCGGCATTCTGGGCCGCCTCCATGGCCCTTCCCTTTGTTCTTGTTTACGGCGGCTCCGGGCTGTATGAGATCATTCACATCATTCTGGCCGATTATGTTCCCTTTATCATTCTTCTGTGGGCACTCTATACGGTTTCCGGGGGGATACTTCTTACCGGGTCCCTCCGGGGGACGCCCCTTGTCAACAGTGTCATGATCCTCATCGGTACCGTTTTGGCCTCCTGGATGGGTACAACAGGGGCAGCCATGCTGATGATCCGACCGTTTCTCCGGGCCAACGATTACCGCAGCAACAGAACCTTTATGGTTGTTTTTTTTATTTTTCTTGTGGCAAACATCGGGGGATCGCTTACCCCGCTGGGTGATCCTCCCCTGTTTCTGGGGTTTCTCCACGGTGTCTCGTTTTTCTGGACCTTCAATATCATGCCCCACATGCTTTTAACCGCCGGCATTCTCCTTGTCGTCTATTTCCTCGTTGACACCTATTTTTACAGGAAAGAGAACGCCGTCGTGCCGGAAGACGAGGTCAAGCAGCCGCTGAAACTCACCGGTAAATACAATTTTCTATTGCTCGGCGGTGTGATTGCCGCGGTTTTGATGAGCGGGACAGCTGATTTCGGTCAGGTCAACACCCTGGGGGTTCACCGGACGGTTCAGGGCTGGATGAGGGATGGCATCCTCGTGCTCATGGGCATTGTCTCTTTGTTGATCACCCCGGCCCAGCTCAGGGAGGAGAATCAGTTCACCTGGTTTCCCATTGTGGAGGTGGCCTATCTCTTCATAGGGATCTTCATCACCATGGTTCCCTGCCTGTTGCTGCTCAAGGCCGGTGCAAAGGGCGAGATGGCTTTTTTGATCAACGGGGTCAAGGAGCCCTGGCACTACTTCTGGGTGACAGGAACTCTGTCGGCTTTTCTCGATAATGCTCCCACATACCTCACTTTTTTCAATACCGCCCTTGGCACTTTTTATGCGGGCATGCCGGAGCCCGAGGCGGTCACTCTTTTGATGAGGGAAAATTCAATTTACCTCAAGGCCATATCGACAGGGGCCGTGTTTTTCGGGGCGTTCAGTTATATTGGCAATGCGCCCAATTTTATGGTACGCTCCATAGCAGTGGAGTCCGGCATGGCCATGCCGAGTTTTTTCGGTTATATCCTGAAATACGCTGTGATCTTTTTGCTGCCGGTTTTTGTGTTAGTTACCCTGGTTTTCTTCTGACGATCGCAATGGGAAAATGGGGCTTGGTCATAACATCGGCCACCCTGGGGTGGGGTCACCTTTTCGTTATTAACATTATCGCATGCTTTATGGTTTGACTGTGCTGTTCTGTCCGATAACGTCAATAACAAAAGCCTGACCCCGTTGGCCCGCCAAATGTGACAAATGGCCGATGTTATGACCAAGCCCGAAAAATGCCTGCTGTGAAGGGCAAACATAGAGAGAAGGAGGTCTCAAATGGCTCAAGATCCTGCCCAGAAATTATTGGAGGCCCAAAAGAGAATACAGTATCTGGAGGATGAGAGGAGCGGAATCCTTGAGAGTGAAAAGGCGCTGGCTGAAATCATCCAGGGCAGCATGATTCCGACATTTGTCATCGACCAGAATCACATTGTTACCCACTGGAACCGTGCCTGTGAAAAACTCACCGGTTATTCGGCCCACGGCCTCATCGGAACGGACAAGCAGTGGGTCCCCTTCCGGTCGGAAAAACGGCCCACAATGGCAGATCTTATCGTCTCGGGCAAGCAGGAGGAGGGGGTCGAGGAGTTTTATGAGGGGCTCTGGTGCAAGTCAACGGTCATTCAAGAGGCCTACGAGGCAAAAGAGTTTTTTCCCCACATGGGAAAGAACGGCAAATGGATCTTTTTTACTGCCGCCCCGATTAAAGACAGAAACGGTGAGGTGATTGGGGCCATTGAAACCCTGTGGGATATCACCGAGGTGAAGAAGGTAGAAGAGGAGCGTGAGCTCCAGAACAGAAAAATTGCCGATCTGTACGAAAAAAACAAAAAATCAGAGGAGAAGTACCGCTCCCTCTTTAACAACAATCCCAACCCGATTTTCATCATCAACACTGAAACCTTTGTCATTCTGGATGTGAATCACAGGGTGGAAAGCGATTACGGGTATGCAAAGGAGGAGCTGAGGGGCACCTCGTTTCTGAAACTGGGGGACAAGGACGATGAAACCGTTGCCATTGGTTTGAAGAAGATGTCAATGGATCAGTCCATTTTGTTTACCAAAAAAAAACACTATAAAAAAGATGGGCGGTCGTTTTTTGTCAACCTCAAGGTGTGCTATGCCACGTACAGCGAGCAGGATGTCTTTCTCGTCTCCTCCACCGACATTACCGAAAACATCGAAAAAGAGACCCAGCTGATCCAGGCGGGAAAGATGGCCACCCTCGGCACCATGGCTGCCGGCATGGCCCACGAGATCAATCAGCCCCTGAATGTTATCCAGATTTGTGCCGATCTGATATTGAAGATGATGAAAAAAGGAGCGGCCATCTCCGACGAAGAACTGACAGACATGGCCAGGGATATCACGGATAATGTGGCAAGGGCTTCGGGGGTTATCAAGCATGTCAGGGATTTTGCCAGGCAGTCGGAAAGGGATATCAAGAAGCTGAAAGTCAACGATCCCATCAATGATGTGTTCAAGGTGCTCGGCCACCAGCTGAGTGTTCACCAGATCCAGGTGGAGATGAACCTTGACCCTGATATTCCTGAAATAAGGGCCGAACACAATCGCATGGAGCAGGTTTTCATAAACCTGGTGAGCAATGCCATTGATGCCATGGACGAGAAGAAAGAAGACCAGAAAAGCGAAAAACTGCTGAAGATTGAAACATTTGCCGAAAACGGCGATGTGGTGATCACCGTTTCAGATACAGGCATTGGCATGGATCAGGAGACCAGGGGCAAATTGTTTGAGCCTTTTTTTACCACCAAGGAGACAGGCAAGGGGACCGGGCTTGGAACCAGTATCAGCTACGGCATTATCAAAGATTACAGCGGCACCATCGAGGTTGACAGTGAAAAGGGAAAGGGGAGCCGCTTTAAGATCAAGTTCCCCTCCGTAGATTAGGCATAAGTTGAAAAGTTATTGATGCTAATTAAGGGTGAATAATAATGGCAGACAGAAAAGTACTGGTTGTAGATGATGAAAAGGCCATTGTAAGGCTTCTTTCCATGTCTTTGAGAAGTGACGGGTATACACCGTTTACTGCGTACAGCGGTGAACAGGCCCTGGAAATTCTATCGGAAAATGATTTGGATATTATTGTAACGGATATTAAAATGCCAGGCATGGACGGGCTTGAGCTGCTGCAGAAAATAAAGAAGATTGATTCGGAAAAAGAGGTGATCATTGTCACAGGCCACGGTGATATCGATTCGACCATTACAGCGCTTCAGTACGGGGCATCGGACTTTATCAACAAGCCGGTGAGGGACGAGTCCCTTGCCCTTGCCCTGGAGCGGGCAGAGGCAAAAATCGATATCAGGCAAAAGCTCAACGAATACACCGAAAACCTGGAAATCAAGGTGGAAGAGGCAACAAAGGAGATCAGGAGAAAGGCCGATTTCCAAAAACTTCTCATACAGAGCTCCAACGATGCCATTGTTGCCACGGACAGCAACTGGAAGGTGGTTACCTTTAATCCAGAAGCTGAAAGAATCTGCGGGCTTGCCTCCCGGGATGTTGTTGATACCCTTTCCATGGGGGATCTGTGCATATCCGAGATCGAAAAAGCGTTGAAGGCAGAGGCTGAAAAAGAGAGCGGAAGTAAGTTCCTTCCCTGGAAAGAGACAACCCTTGTTTCCATGGACGGAAGTAAAGAGGTTCCTGTTCGGTTTTCCGGGAGTATTTTGCATGAGAAAGGTCAGATGGTGGGCAGTGTCACCTTTTTCCATGATCTGACAGATCTCAAGCAACTGGAACACGAGCTTGTGCAGTCGGAAAAGCTCGCCGCCGTCGGTGAGACGGTAAGCGGGCTTGCCCATTATATCAAGAACATTCTCATCGGGCTCAAGGGCGGGAGTTATGTGGTGGATGTCGGGCTCAAAAAGAACAACACGGAAAAATTGAAGGCCGGCTGGTCAACCATTAAAAAGAACATCAACAGGACATCTGAGCTTGTGTCCAATCTTCTGACCTACTCCAAGGAGCGAAAGCCCGATTACAAAAACTGTTTTCCCAATGAGCTGGTTGAAGAGATCGTGGATCTGTTTGAAGATACTGCCCTGGAAAAGGATGTTGTCATTAAAACAGAATTGGATCCTGCCGTTGGTGAAATTCTCATTGATCCTGCAACAATTCACCGCTGTCTGCTCAATCTTCTCTCCAACGGCATCGATGCCTGTACCGAAGATGAGGACCTGGACAAGGAGTGGGTGATAGGGATTAAAACCGCTGTTGAAGAGAAGAATATCCTGACCATTGAGGTTTCGGACAATGGATGCGGCATGAGTCAGGAGACCAGGGACAATATTTACACCTCTTTTTTCAGCACCAAGGGCGGCAGGGGAACTGGACTTGGTTTGCTTGTGACCAGCAAGCTTATACAGGAACACGGGGGGTCCATTGAGTTCACGTCAGCTCCTGGCCAGGGGACTACCTTTACCATCCGATTGCCCTTTGAAGACATTGCACGGGAAAAAACCAAGGAGGCGTAATTATGAGTAAAAAGGTGCTTGTGGTTGATGATGATCCTGATGTCAGATCGTTTGTGGTTACTGTTCTTGAAGAAAATGGTTACGATCCCCTGGTTGCAAAGGATGGTGTAGAGGGGCTGGAGATGATACAGTCCGAGAGTCCCGATCTTGTCATTCTTGATGTCCTCATGCCCCGGGGAAGCGGGATAAGGCTGTATCGCAAGCTTCAGACGGACAAGACGCTGAAGGCCGTTCCGGTTATCATGTTCACAGGAATCGCCCTGAAGTCTTTTTTACGCTCCCAGAAAGTGCTTGCAGAGTTCCAGGGAGAAAAGGTGCCCGAACCTGATATCTATCTGGAAAAACCCGTTGAACCCGAGGAGCTGGCTGAAGCCATTGAGAAGAAAATCGGCTGATTCACCAGGATCTGCCCTGTTTAAGGAGGCGCTGCTGTTATGGAAATAAAAAAACTGCTCTTTGTCACCAAGTTTGAAGATCTCTGCTTTGATGCCATGAATTCCCTGTTGAGCCTTACAAGGGCTTCGCTTGAACATGTTGTGTTTTTAAATGTCATTGAACGGGACAAGGTGGCCATGCACCGTGGGGAGGGGTATTTGACCGATGAAGTGGTCAAACTCAAAGAGATAGCCAATATCCGTTTTATTGACTGGGCAGAGACTCTGTTTGAAATGGGGCTGGAGGTGGGGGCTTACATGGAAGTGGGGTCGCTGATTCCCCAGATCATTAAAACCATTGATCAGGAAAAGCCGGATCTCATCGTCATCGGCCGCTCCCACAAAGGAGCCTTAGAGCAGCTCTACTCCAGATCGGATGTCGTTGAACTCATGAGGCGGTCGTCCATTCCCGTCCTGGTCTTCAAGCACATGGCAGAGGACAATATTGTCCCTGAATCGCCGTTTAAGACACCCCTCCTTGCAACCAACTGGTCGCCGGCAAGTCTCAAGGCGGCAGAGTATCTCAAGAAACTGAAAAACGTCGTTGGAAAGGTTCATCTGATGCACGTGACCAGTGAAAAAAAACTGAAAGGCTCTTCCTCCCACGAGGTACAGAAAATTCGAAAAGAGGAGCGAAAAAAACTCGACAATCTATGTCAGGAATTTGAATCATTGGGAATCGATGCCAGGGCACATATTTACATCGGTGATCCCGAAAAGGAGATCGAAAAGGCGGCACGGGAGTACCAGGCCTCGATTATCATCATCGGTTCTTCGGAGAAGGCCTCGATCATGGATCGATGGGCTGCCAGTGTCACAAAGAGCATCGCCGATAAATCGATTTTTCCCTGTCTTCTGGTTCCCCACGATAAAAAGGGACTCTCAGACCAGCAGCCGTGATACCCCCGCCTGCAATTCAGATCGTCTGCCTGAACCGGGGGATGATACCCCCCACCACCGGTTCGTAGTGTTGGTAGACGGTCTTTTCGTCCAGCAGTTTATCCACCTGTTTCTGGATGGCGGTGCGTTCATCGCTATCCAGCCACCGGTTCCAGTCTTCAAGGGTGTTCCACGAGCTGATCACAAGGTACTCTCCTTCGCAGTCAAGGCAACTGAAGGTCTTGGATGTGATAAATCCCGGCTGAACCGTTGCCCTGGACCTGAGTTGCACGATCAGGGGGGCGAGTTTTTCTGCTGTGGCGGTATCTTTGACAAATCGTCGGATAATGATGGAAACGGCCATGGGTTCCTCCTTTTTCAAAATTATTGAAAAATGTGAATCAAAAAAATCGGGCTCGATTTAAGGGCCCGGTCGTTTTTTTGGGCTTGGTCATAACATCGGCCACCCTGGGGTGGGGTCACTTTTTCGTTGTTAACATTATCGTGTGCTTTATGGTTTGACAGTGCTTTTCTGTCCGATAACGTCAATAACAAAAGCCTGACCCCGTTGGCCCGCCGAATGTAACAAATGGCCGATGTTATGACCAAGCCCTGTTTTTTAATCACGTGCCGGGTGAACGCCAGGTGCCAGGTTGGCAATTAGGGATAGTCAGCAACGGCATCATAAACCTCTTGTTAAAGGGGCACGCTGATTGTCTTTTCTCAGGCTATCCGAATTCTGTTTTTTTTTCAACTGAAAATTTCGGAATTATTGGTGGTGATGCCCGAAAAGTGATTTTCAAGTCGAGAGGGGTTTCAAAACAAAAAAGGCTTTCACCGAAAACGATGAAAGCCTTTTGAAATCAATGGTCGGAGTGGCAAGATTTGAACTTGCGACCACTTGTCCCCCAGACAAGTGCGCTACCAGACTGCGCTACACCCCGATATGCAAAACACAGCCTGTATATCATTGCTCTGGAATAAAGTCAAGGGGGAATTTGAGTTTATTCTATCCCCAGATTTTTTCCCTCTTCACCCGCTAATTTTCCTCTTCAGCCCTTAATCTTCAGCCCTTAATAAGGAGCAGCTTATCATGGATGATTTTGTGTATGGATGGTCAAGGAATGCTTTAAAAAAGAGTTTTCACCTTTTCTTCGGGCCTGTATTGTGGTAGGCTTATATGTGGAGCAGGGTGCCGTTGTTTTCGTTATAACGGCCATGCCCTGCGGGCACAACAAAAATAGAAAGTCGAATTAGAGGCAGCCGGTTTGGGGTTTTGCCCGTAGCGGTTTTGAGCGGTAGCTGTGAGCATGGATGCTCTAAACAGCTGCCGCTCACCTCGGAGCAGCCCATGGACGGGCTGCGAGAATGAGCGTAGGGCAATACCCCGAATCGGCTGCCGGCGCACCACGACTTTCATATAAACGGCCATGAGCAGCATGCTCACAACAGATGTGGAATTTTAAACGGGCGATCTTGGCGGCGCAGGTTAGCCGGAACATTACCTCCTCGTTGCTCAATCCCGCAACTGCTCAACAGAGAGTCCCATTGCCTCGGCTAGTTTTTTCAGCGTATTGGTACGTGGCCTTGCATCAGGTTTTTCCATCCGGGCCAGTGCCGGCTGCTGAATACCGGCTTTTGTGGCCAGTTCTTCCTGGGTGAGTCCCAGGTATTCCCGCCATGCCTTTATGAGGCTGTCCCCCATCACGTTCGCCGCAACCACGTCGTGGGGGAACTCAACGTCTGCTTCGTCCGGATCCATCTGGTTGTTGATGAGGTGCTGGTATTCCTCCCAGGGGATGACGGCAAAAGCGGGTTTACCGCCGTATTCAATGATTTGTGTTTCAGTATGTTCGGTCATCACGCTTTTTCACCTCTTGAATTCCAATTATTTTAAGGGTTCCTTTGTTGTCAAAAAACACCCTGTACCGGGCGATACGCAGCCGGTACCCATATTTGTGGTTTGTCAGGTTTATAATGTCAAGGTCGTCACATGCTGGAAAGTCCTTCAGCCTTGAGACACTGTCAAGTATTTTGAGCCTGTAGTTTTTCGGAATTTTTTTTAAAAAAATCAAAAAACTGTATTGTGGCCAAAACCGAGGAACAGATCCGGGGCATGTCTGTGCTGACCCCATTGTTACTTTTGTGGTCTGGAGAGACTGATCTGATGCTTTTTTAACTTGCGAACCACCCCTGGCTGGCTGATGCCGAGAAATGAGGCCATCTCCCTTGTGGTTCTGCACGCCTGTGCGGCCTGTTCAACGATTTTTTTTTCTTCTCTGTCGATCCGTTCAGG
>JAWOGI010000130.1:0-4993 GCA_046496975.1 Desulfobacteraceae bacterium
GTTCATTGCCACCAGATGGGACGGGTTTTTGATAATCGGGGACCCGATACGCTTGTCCCCCACCACCACGGTGCAGTAGGCAGTTCCGCCTCTCATTTCGGGTCCGTAGGACGGCACCCAGGCAACTTCCAGCCCCTGCTTCATGGCGGCATGGGCCAGCAGCTTTGCACTGAGCAAGATTCCCTGACCGCCAAACCCCGCAAACATAACCTCTTTTTGCATATACTCCTCCAAAACAACTGTTTTTTTCACAGCATTCTCAGCCTCGATCAGAACCCATCGCCATGGGCACGGAAGGGTAAACGAACCAAGGAATATGGCCTGTATTATGATCAAGTCCGAATTCTATAATCGCTCTCCTGACAGCAGGCAGGGGCCCCCCTTTGACCGGGCTGCCGGAAAGGGCAGGCAACGGCTTACGCTTCAGGGGTTTTAAACTCACCCAGGGGATAATAGGGAAGCAAGGTCTCCTCGGCCCACTTCAACGCATCCTGGGGAGTCATGCCCCAGTTGGTTGGACAGGTGCTGACCACCTCCACAAAAGAGTAGCATCTGTTTTCAATCTGGTATTCAAAGGCCTTTTTAATGGCCTTTTTTGCCTTGTTGATCAACTTGGGCTTCAAGACCGCCTGCCGGGTGACATATCCCGGTGTGGCAAGGGTTGACAAAAGCTCACACATCCTCATGGGCATGCCGGTCTGGGCCGTATCCCTGCCAAAGGGAGCAGTGGAGGCCCTCTGCCCCGGCATGGTGGTTGGAGCCATCTGGCCGCCGGTCATGCCGTAGATGGCGTTGTTGACAAAGATGGTGGTGAATTTTTCACCGCGGTTTGCCGCATGGACGATCTCGCCCATGCCGATGCTGGCAAGGTCTCCGTCACCCTGGTAGGTAAAGGCCACAAGGTCCGGCCTCACCCTCTTGATGCCGGTGGCCATGGCAGGGGCCCGGCCGTGGGCCGCCTCCTGAAAATCACATGTAAAATAGTTGTATGCCAGAACAGCGCACCCCACCGGAGCGATTCCCACGGTTCTGCCCTTGATGGCCAGGTCATCGATGGCCTCGGCCACCAGTCGGTGGATAATGCCGTGGGTACACCCGGGACAATAGTGTGTATGGGCATCGGAAAGTGCTTCCGGCTTTGAAAATGTTTTTCCCATTCTAAAAATACTCCCTGGAAGATTGTTAAGATTTCAATAATGACTTGATATGAGAAATAATCTCTTCAGGTGAGGGAATATCACCGCCACACTGACCATACCATCCCACCTCCCGCTTGCCCTTTACCGAGCGTTCAACATCCTCCACCATCTGACCCATACTCATCTCGATGCTGACAACATGCTGACAGCTCTCCCTACCGGCAGCATCAAAAACGGCCTTTTCGGGAAAGGGGAACAGGGTCTTGGGTCGGACCAGGCCCACTTCAATGCCCTCCTGCTTCATCATGTCAATGGCTGTCTTGCAGACACGGCTCATGGTGCCGTAACTGACAATCAGAACCTTGTAATCGTTGTCCATGTTGTATCTCTCAAACATCACCTCTTCCTCTTTCATCCGCTGGTAACCGGCCTTGAGGGTAAGATTGTGATCGTTGAGCTGCTTTGGGTCGAGGAAAAGGGACTTTACAAGATTCTTCTCCGTGCTGTTTCTCGTGTCCATGCCGTTGGTGGCCCAGTCATCCTTGTTGGAAGGCGCCACGGTCAAGTCTTCGGGAAACTCCACCGGCTCCATCATCTGGCCGATGAGGCCGTCTCCGAGTATCATTACGGGTCCTCGGTATTTCTCGGCCAGGGGAAAGGCCTTCATGGTCATCTCAACGGCCTCCTGCACCCCGTCCGGCGCCATGACAAGTACCCTGTAATCCCCGTGGCCGCCGCCCTTGGTTGCCTGGAAATAATCCCCCTGGGAAGGAAGAATGCCGCCAAGGCCGGGACCGCCCCTCATTATATTAACAAACACCGCCGGACACCTGGCCCCTGCAATATAACTGATGGCCTCGCTCATCAGGCTGATACCCGGACTGGACGATGTTGTCATCACCCGTTCTCCGCAGCCTGCAGCACCGAATATCATATACCCCACGGCCACCTCGCTCTCTCCCTGGACAAAGGTTCCGTTCACCTCGGGCAACCGTTTTGCCAGGTATTCGGCAACTTCCGACTGGGGCGTAATGGGATAGGCAAAATAGTTCAAACATCCCGCCCTGACAGCGGCCTCTCCAATGGCTTCATTGCCTTTCATCAAAACTTTGGCCATCACGTCTCCTTTATGGTCTCTTTTTTGTTTTCATCCGCGGTTCCTGTAATGGTGATGGCCACATCAGGACACATGGTGCAACAGAGGGCGCAGTGAATACAGTCGTCGGGACGGGCCTGAAACACCGGGAAGTAGCCCTTGGGACTGACCTTGCCGGATATCTCGAGAACATCCTTTGGACAGACATCCACACACAACCCGCAGCCTTTGCATCTTTCATCATCAATCACATGTTCATATGCCATAAACCTAGCTCCTCTTCCATGGTGGGGCGAGTTTTCTTGTTACGGGCAGAACCGGACAGTCAAACCTGTTCACATCGAGTTTCGGCAGAAGGGCCGCCTCTGCTGTGATAAACCCCATGGGAAGGCCTGTTTCACCGGACAGGGCCTGTACCAGTTCATACCCTTTATAGATAATATCCGGAGTTGTTTCGTCAATGAGATTGGCATTTCCTACAAGACCGGTCACTTTTAGTCCGGAAGAGATTTCGATCTCTTCCATGATTTTCATACATCCTTTTACAGTTTCTGTAAAGGGCCTTAACGGATTTACCACCTGGAGCATGGAAACTTTTTTTCCCAGGAAATGGTCCCTTAGCGCGGCAAGCACGGTAACCCCTGTATCATCTCCGCCGGCATCAAGGATGGTGAGATCACCGGGCTGCTTGATCAACCCGGCCACCTGGGGAACCAGAATGGGCAGATCGGCATCCATATACTTCTCCTCCGGCAAAATCACCCGTATCCCCGACCGGGTAAGGGAACCCCTCACCTCCCTGGTCCTGAAATAGGGGTTCACAAGATCAAGATCGGCAATGGCAACGGAACACCCCGCCGCTTTCCTGTTAAAGGCAAGGTTGACAGCGGTTTCTGTTTTCCCGCTTCCGTAATTCCCTGCAATGATAACAATACCGCTCACATCAATATCCAAAACATCCTCTCCTTTTTCGGGCATGACCCTGATACCGGCACCACGCATCAACGGATTCGGCCGAATTTATGATCAAGCATCCTTTTTCACAACAGCCATGACAGACGTTCTCTCCCGGAAAAACCGATAAACATCCAGTAAACCAAATTTTAGCGGAGTTTGCAATTAATTATTTCAGGTATCTGAAATTCAAATTGGCCCATGCCGAGTTTTCAGGGCCTTGTGTCACCATCATTTTGGCAACGCCTGTTTTTTTTATATGAAAGTCGTGTAATCCCGGCAGCCGATCCGGATTTCCGGGCTTGGTCATAACATCGGCCACTTGTCATTTGGCGGGCCAACGGGGTCAGGCTTTTGTTATTGACGTTATCGGACAGAACAGCACAGTCAAACCATAAAGTACACGATAATGTTAATAACGAAAAGGTGACCCCACCCCAGGGTGCCCGATGTTATGACCAAGCCCGGATTTCATGATTTGCTGTGATGCTGGTGTGTCATGGGGGGAGCTATTGAAACGTGTTTTGTTGTCAGACGCCATGTTTTTGACAAGGAGCCCGGGGAGGAGACAAAAGCGCAACAAACGGTCAAGAACCCAGGGCCACTCCACTTTTTTTAGCCAACTCACCATCAGAATTGCTTAAAAGTATGGCATTTTGTCTCAATTTGTGTTTTACTGAACCAGGATATTAAATGGCCTGATGGCCAGAAGAGGGCTTTTGCCGCTGCTGTCACAGACCTGTTTCATTTTTATATACACACAACAAAGTATGGTGATCACGGCACATCCTTTATGAAAACAGTCCGCCCAACCCTCTTTTCCCGGATAAAGTCCACCAGTCTTCCCCTTTCCCGCAACTCTCTGCTGTTCTGGCTTATCCTTGACGGAGTATACATCGCCGCCCTTTTTATCTGGCTTCCGGCAACCATCCCCCCGGCCCGGAACTTTTTCATCTTTCACCTTGCCGGCATGGCCATCGGCTCCATGGTCATGTATGCCGGACTGGGTGCCGGGGTGCTCTGGATACCCATCCTCTCCTTTCTCAAAATAACGCCCATGGAAGCCATTTCTCTGTCTGTTTTTACCCAGATTGCGGGAAAAGGGGTGGGATCGTACAACTATATCCGTGCAAAAATGGTGGATTTAAAGGTTGCCCGCCATTTTTTACCCTATGCCTTCTGGGGCGTTTTTATCGGGTATTTTTCAGGCTATGCCATCTCTGTAAAATACGAACGGCTTCTGCTGGTTATCTTTATCCTGGTTGCCTGCGGCCTTCTTTTTCGAATGGTGCAATCCCTCTACCTGGAAGATGACAAAGCAGGGGCGGGCGTTGATTACAAAGCCATGGAAAACAGCGGGTTTATTGTCACGGCATCCTCGTTTTTCACCGGCATGCTGAGCATAGGAAACTGCGACTGGCTGATCCCCCACATGGAACTTTCATTGAAAATGACCACCAGCCGTTCCGTGGCAACGGGCCTTTTCATCATGTTCTTCTCCTCCCTCTTTTTCCTTTTGCTGACGGCAGTGTCTGTTACTTTCGGCATCCGGTCGTGGCCGGCAAGCTCGCCGATCCTTTTTGCCACCTGCAGCGGTGTGATCATCGGAGGTCAGATCGGCACCCGGGTGATAAAATACCGGTGGTTTAGAGAACGGCAAAAACATGCGTTTATTGTTATGCTGGCATGTTCCATTATTCACCTTCTCTGGTAACCCCGCCGCAAACCATGGAGGCGTATGGGATGGGCCTGCCATCCGCTGCCCTGGTCCTTCTTTTGTCTTATTAGAAACTATCTCAACCTC
>JAWOGI010000145.1:0-11340 GCA_046496975.1 Desulfobacteraceae bacterium
GTCCTGCGGCAGGCCGTTGACGTAGAGCTGCTTGCGGCGGATCTCGACCGTGTCGCCGCCGACCGCGACACAACGTTTGATGAAGTCGCGCCGGGGGTCCTCCGGGTACTTGAAGACCACCACATCACCACGCTCCGGGGCGCGGTAGGGGAAGAGCCGGTGCAGGAAGGTGTCGGCGTTGCCGGCGAAAATGAACTTGTTGACCACCAGATGGTCGCCGATCAGGAGGTTGTCCTCCATGGACCCGGATGGGATCTTGAAGTTCTCGAACACGAAGGTGCGCACGAAGAGCGCCAGGATGAAGGCGACCAGGATCGCTTCGTAGTACTCCCGCGCGACGGATTTCGAATGAAAAGAATCCATTCAAAAGCAAAACGACCTGCGTTCCTGGCCATTGGAATGGTTTTTTTATTGCTTCTGCCGTCATCCATGATGGCCGCCGGCACACCAGGCGGTGCCCATTTTTCATGGGTAAAGATCCTCATCGGCATTGCCGGGGGGCTTGCCTTTTTTCTCTACGGCATGGAAAAGATGAGCGAGGGAATGAAAAGCACCGCCGGCAATAAAATGCGGTCCATCCTGGCATCCCTGACCCGGAACCGTTTTGTAGCCCTTGTTGTGGGCGCCTTTGTCACCATGGTGATCCAGTCCAGCAGCGCCACCACGGTCATGCTGGTCAGTTTTGTCCAGGCGGGACTTTTAAACCTGACCCAGTGCATGGGGGTGATCCTCGGGGCAGATATCGGCACCACCATCACGGCCCAGATGATAGCATTCAAGCTCACCGATTACGCCCTGGCCATGGTGGCCGCGGGCTTTCTCTTCCGCATCTCCGGCAGCACAAAAAAAACCAGGGATATCGGGGATATCATACTGGGTTTCGGGATCCTCTTTTTCGGGATGAAGCTGATGAGCGACACCATGACCCCCCTGCGCACTTTCCCCCCGTTCATAGAGATGATGAAGGAGATGGAAACCCCTTTTACCGGTATTCTCCTGGGCGCCGTATTCACCGCCGTTGTTCAGAGCAGCAGCGCCACCACAGGTATCCTCATCGTACTGGCCCAGCAGGGACTTATCACCCTGGAAGGGGGCATCCCAATTCTCTTCGGCGCCAACATCGGCACCTGCGTTACCGCCGTCCTGGCAGGCATAGGGGCCTCCAGGGAGGCAAAGCGGGTCGCCGTTGCCCATGTGATTTTCAAGCTGGCAGGTGTCTGCCTTTTTATTTTCTGGATTCCCCAGTTTGCCGACCTCATCAGGGGGCTGGCCGCCTATTCTGATTCCGGAACGGCACGGCAGATCGCCAATGCCCACACCATCTTCAATGTAAGCCTGGGACTGCTTTTCCTCCCCTTTGTTCCACTTTTTTCAAGGGGAGTCTATTTTATCTTTCCCGAAAAAAAAGAGAAAAAAAGCCTTGCCATCACCACATGGCATATTGATGACGACACAATGCTGAAAACCCCCTCCCTTGCCATCGACCTGGCCCGGTCTGAAATCTCCCGCATGGCCAAACTCGTTGGCAGAATGCTCAACGCCGTCATCATCCCCTTTGTTTCCGATGCAAGGCACATCTCAAACCAGACAGAGAAACAAGACGAGAAACAGCTCCTCCTCCGGGAGATTCCCACCAGAGATGCCGTGTTCCCGGACCTCTCCCTGCTCGAGGGGATCGACCTCCGGGAAAAAAAGCTCGACTTCCTCGAAGAAACCATCAGCACCTATCTTGCCAGGATTGCAAGGAGCAACATCACCAGACAGGAGGCAAAGGAGGTCTTTGCCATGGTCTCCATTGTCAAAGATCTGGAAAGCATGGGGGACATCATCCACAGAAACCTCGTGCCGCTGATAGCCAAAAAAAAAGAGCTGCTGCATGATTTCTGCGAAGAGGGGAAAGAAGAGCTGCTGATCTACCAGGCCAAGGTGTTAAAGCAGGTCAAACTCCTGGAACTGGCCTTTGCCACCAACGATCTTGAAGCCGCATCCCGCATCATGAACCAGGAGAAGAAATACCTCACCCTGGAGGCCCAGTACAGGGCCAGGCACCTGAAAAGAATTGTCGCTGAAAAGCAGGAATCCATTGAAACCAGTGAGGTCCACATTGAGTTGATGGACCTGATGAAACAGATCCTGGTCTACTCTGCCAACATTGCCCAGACCTACATTGAAAGTGCCCTGCAAAAAGAAGAATTTAAAGATGGCGCTGCCGAAGATTCAAAATAACGGCCATGGGGAGCGTGCTCACAACAAAGATCGGGTCGTAGATGCGGAGCCAAGTCGAATTAGAGGCAGCCGATCCGGATTTTGCCCGTAGCGGTTTTGAGCGGCAGCTGTGAGCATGGATGCTCTAAACAGCTGCCGCTCACCTCGGAGCAGCCCATGGACGGGCTGCGTGACTCGAAGAGGAGCCCTGGCTCCATGAGCGTAGGGCAATACCCCGAATCGGCTGCCGGGATCACACAACTTTCATATAAAAAAATGCCACAAAATGCGACGGAGGGGTCAGCGGATTTGGCCGAAGTTACCATCAAGGCCGGAACTGACACCACCGCTCAATTCATCAGGACCAGAGCAGTTCAACGGCGTTTTTGCCAAGGATCTGCCGCCTGGTTTTTCCTGAAACCCCCGAGGCATCAAGGTCCTTATAGTACCTTGCCGGTTCCAGCAGGGGGTAATCCGTGCCAAAGAGGACCTTCCCGCCGCACCCCACTGCCACGGCACACCGGTAGACGTCCGGATCATAGAGAAACGGCGAAGCTGCCGTATCAAACCATACGTTTTTTAACACCTTCTTGGCCTCTTTTTTCAGCAAATTATAAAAAAGAACCCCTCCCCCCCAGTGGGCCAGGACGATCCTGTTGTCAGGAAATCGGCGGGCAAGGGCATAGATCTGCTCCAGCGTCACAGGGGTCTTGCCGGGATAATGGTGCCCCACCGGTTCATTGGTGTGGATCATCACGGGAAGGTTGCCCCTCTGACGGCACACCGCCATCACCGGTTCGAGACGGCCAAGGGCCTCTTCATCGATGCCGGAAAGGTAAAATGCCAGCTCTCCCACCCCTGAGAGCCCGGCACGGATACAACGCTCCGCCTCAACCGCAGCCCCCTCCCAGGCCATATCAAAACAGGCAAAACCCCTGAGCCGATCGGGAAAACGGCCCACGGCATCCAGCACACAATCGTTGTTGGCCTTTGACAGTTTTCCGTCTTTCCACGGAAAACCGAAAACCACGGAAAGATCCACCTCGTGCCTGTCCATGGACCGGATCAGGTCTTCTGCCCCGACAAGCTTTGCTCCGGGGGAATCGTACAACAGCTTGAATGAGGGCTCTCCTGGAAAATACTTTTCCCGGTCCAGACACACGGCTTCCGGAAAAATATGGGTGTGAAAATCGATGATCATCGTGCTTCTCCTCCTGGCTTTCACCTCTTAATTAGAATTGCTGTTGAAAAAATCACCTGTTTTACATATAATATAAAATTTATGTAAACAAGGGGAAATCTTAAATCATGGCCATGAACTATTATCCGGTATGCCTTGACATCAAGGAAAAAAACTGCCTGGTTGTGGGCGGGGGGAAGGTCGGGACAAGAAAGGCCCTCTCCCTGGCAGAATGCGGTGCCCGGGTGACAATCGTCAGCCCGGAAATCACCGGCTCCCTGGAAAACAGGGAGAACATCACCCTTGTCAGGAGAGTCTATGACAAAACCGACCTTACCGGCATGATGCTGGTTTTTGGGGCCACCAACCACCAAGAGCTCAACCGGCAGATATGGCGGGATGCCACCGAAAAAAACGTGCTGTGCAATATTGCCGATTTTCCTGAGGCGTGCAATTTCATCCTTCCGGCTGTTGTCAGGAGAGGGGATCTTGTGATCACCGTGTCCACATCAGGCAGCAGCCCGGCCTTTGCAAAAAGAGTGAAAAAAGAGCTGGAAAACGAGTTTGGAGAGGAGTATGCTGATTTTCTTTTTTTAATGGGAAAAATCAGAAAAAAGCTTCTGGCGGAACAGCACGACCCGGAATCCCATAAAACCATATTTGAAACCTTCATAGAAAAAGGGCTGCTGCAGATGATCCGGCAAAAAGAGATGGCAGACATGGATGCCCTTATTGCCAGTGTCCTTGGCACCGGCTACTCCTACAATTATTTCATCCAGGGGGAGAGTGAATGACAGGCACCACCATTTCAAATCTTTTCTTTATCCTTGCAGGCCTGGCATACCTGGCCGGCATGACCGGGTATATTGCCTATCTTTTCCAGCAGAAAGAAAAAATGCACAAAACGGCGTTTCTTATGATCTGCGCCGGGGCTCTGCTCCATTTTGCAACACTCTGCATGGAAACCGTTGATATGGGCACCCTGCCGGTCCACAACCTCCACCAGAACCTCTCCATTTCGGCATTTGCCCTGGCAGCGGTGTTTATCCTGCTTCGAATACGATTCAACCTGAAAATTCTCGGCATTGTCATTGCTCCCCTGATTGTCCTGACCATGACAGCGGCCCTTGTGGTTCCCAAAAGCCTGCCGGCCCATGGACCAGCCTTGAAAGGGTTCTGGCTTGTCTCCCATGTAATCTTGATCTTTGCCGGAGAGGCGGCCCTGGCCATTGCCTGCGGCGCCGGGGTCCTCTACCTGCTCCAGGAGCGGGCCATCAAAAACAAGAAGAGGGGCTTTTTCTACAAACGGCTCCCATCCCTGGATCTCCTCGACGGTGCCAGCTACTCCTGCATTGTCACCGGCTTTACCCTGCTCACCTTTGGGCTGATCACAGGCCTTGTCTATGCAAAATCTGTGTGGGGAACCTTCTGGAGCTGGGACCCCAAGGAGATCTGGTCCGCCGTCACATGGCTGATCTACGCCGCCCTGCTCCACGGCCGGCTTACCAGCGGATGGCGGGGCAGCCGTTCCGCCGTTTTCACCATTATCGGGTTTGCCGTTCTGCTGTTCACCTTTCTCGGAGTGAACCTTTTCATTGGCGGACACCACCAGGGATTTACAAATTAATGGAAACACCATGTCAGAAATAGTCTTGATGGGAATCAACCACAAAACAGCTCCGGTGGAACTGCGGGAAGCCCTCTCCTTTACCAGGGATGAGGTTGTTTTCACCCTTGAAGAGCTGAAAAGGAAAGAAGCCATAGACGAGGTCCTCCTCGTCTCCACCTGCAACCGAACAGAACTTCTCCTGGTACCGGCCCTGGACAACGGACCGGCAGTGGCCAGGGAATTTATCTCTGCATACAAGAAAATTCCCCTCTCCCGGTTTGACGAAGCCCTTTACACCTACAGGGGCGACGAGGCTGTAAAACACCTCTTCCGGGTCACCTCAAGCCTTGACTCGATGATCGTTGGGGAACCCCAGATCCTCGGCCAGGTCAAGGAGGCGTACCGGACGGCAACGGCCTGCAACGCATCCAGCGTGATTCTCAACAGGCTGCTGCACAAATCCTTCAGCATCGCAAAAAAAGTGAGGCGGGAGACCGGCATCGGAGACAATGCCGTATCCATCAGCTACGCCGCCATCGAGCTGGCCAGCAAGATCTTCACCCGCATGGAGACCAAAAAGGTGATGCTCCTTGGTGCCGGCGAGATGGCAGAAATTGCCGTGGAGCACCTCATCTCCCACGGGGTAAAACAGATCGCCGTTGCCAACAGGACCTTCAAGAACGCTGTCCTGCTGGCAAAAAAATTCAACGGCGAGGCCGTCACCTTTGAAGAGAGAGAGGCTTTCATTGAGCGGGTGGACATTATCATAAGCTCCACCGGGGCCATAGACCATGTCATCACCGCGGACAAGGTGAAAAAAGCCATGAGGGCCAGAAAAAACAGACCCCTCTTTTTTATTGACATTGCCGTTCCAAGGGACATAGATCCGGCAATCAACAAAATAGGCAACTGCTACCTCTACGACATCGATGATCTGCAGGAGGTGGTCAATGACAACCTCCATGAGCGGGAAAAAGAGGCCCTCAAGGGAGAACGGCTCGTGGAAGAGGCCGTGATCAAATTTCACCAGTGGCTGGAGGACCTCAAGGTCGTTCCCACCATTGTTGCCATCAAAGAGAAGATCGATGCCATCATTGAAAACGAAACGGAAAAAACCCTGGCCAACCTCCACTCCCTTTCCAGCGAAGAGAGCGATGCCATCAGGAGAATGAACCGGGCCATCACCAGCAAAATCATGCACGACCCCATCCTTTTCCTCAAGAACAGCGGAGAACACCGAAAAGACTCGTTTTACATCAGCGCGGCACGACACCTGTTCAACCTGGACAACAACAATGAGCAGTAGCCCTTTGGAAATTGGTCATGCCATGGGTCACTGGTCATGGTTTCCGTGAATTTTATTCTTTACATCACCCCGGATTCCGCGGTATAATACCCCACTTCAATCTGGCGATCTGATTAGAGGCAACTTTAAGGAAAGGATAAGAGAGATGAATGACAAAGAGTTAAAATTTTTTAAAGACCTTTTGAATGAGAGACTCAACAACCTGCTTTCCCACGCCGATGATACCGTCACGGGCATGACAGCACAAAAAGACAACTTTGCAGACCCCACGGACAGAGCCTCCCATGAATCCAACCGTAATTTTGAGCTTAGAATCAGAGACAGAGAACACAAATTGATAAAAAAAATAAAAAAAGCCCTGAATCGCATCGAAGACGATACCTTTGGTATCTGCGAGCTGTGCGGAGAAGATATCTCAACGGCCCGGCTCAAGGCACGACCTGTAACCACCCAGTGCATCGAATGCAAAACCAGGGAAGAAGTCATGGAAAAGGCCCTTGGCATCTAAGGCAAAGGGACTGCTGCGGTGATCGATCTTCACATACACTCGACTGCGTCGGACGGCTCATCAACCCCCCCTGAAATCATTGAAAAGGCAATGGCCACGCCAAAACTCGATGCCATTGCCATAACAGACCATGACACCATTGACGGGGTAAAACAGGTCATTGAAGAAGGGGTCCCCCCGTCCCTGGCATTCATCACCGGCATTGAAATCAGCGCCCTTCCCCTCCAGGGGTTTGAAGGCAGCGGCAGTTTCCATATTCTGGGATATGGGTTCAGTCTCCATGACAAACCCCTCAACAGCGCTCTGACCCGGCTGAAGCAGGCAAGGGGTGACCGGAACCCCCGCATCATCGAAAGACTCAACACCCTTGGCTGCAACATCCTCCTGGAAGAGGTAGTGCAGATGTGCGGCCCGGGGCAGATCGGCAGACCCCATATTGCCGCTGCCATGGTAAAAAAAGGCTTTGTCGGCTCTTTTGACGAGGCCTTTGACCGCTACCTCAAAACAGGAAGACCTGCCTATGTGGACAAATTCAGACTCTCCTGCAGAGAGGCCATAGAACTTATCACCAGGGCCGGTGGCATTCCCGTCCTTGCCCACCCCGGACTGATCACCCCCAACAGCAGCGAAGCCATGACACAGCTCGTTGACCAGCTTGTGGCCATGGGTCTGGAAGGAATCGAGGTCTACTACACAGACCATTCCCAGACCCAGACGGATTTTTTGGCACACCTTGCCGAAAAGAAAGGACTCCTTGCCACAGGGGGATCGGATTACCACGGAACCCTCAAGCAGGGAACAGAAATAGGTACCGGGACAGGAGACCTTGCCGTTGACTCGGCCCTTTTCACCCGGCTGCTCCTTGCCCTTGAAACCCGGAGGTCAGACTCTTCCGACACCGGACAGCTGGAAGAGAACATCGGGTATCACTTCAAGGAGCGTTCCCTGCTCACAACGGCTCTGTGTCACAGCTCCTTTGCCAATGAGCACCCGGAAGAAAAGATGCACGACAACCAGCGCCTGGAGTTTCTCGGGGATGCTGTGCTGGGTCTCTGCATCGGTCAGATGCTCATGGAAGCCTACCCTGAAATCAACGAAGGGGACCTGTCAAAACTCCGGGCCAGCCTGGTAAGCGAGGCGGGACTTGTCTCCATGGCAAAACAGATCGACCTTGGCAGATTTGTTTTACTGGGCAGGGGAGAACGGCTCACCAGGGGACATGAAAAGGACTCCATCCTTGCCGACACATTTGAAGCTTTGATGGCGGCTGTCTACCTGGACAGTGATTTTAAAAGCACCTATGATCTTATCAATACCCACTTCCATGAACGAATCGCCTCTGTGTTTCAGGGATCAAAGGCTGAGGACTACAAAAGCAGACTCCAGGAGCATGTCCAGGAGGCAGGCCATGAAGCTCCCCGTTACACCATCACCAAAGAGAGCGGACCAGACCACGCCAAGGTCTTTGAAATCCTGGTAACTGTGGGCAATGTCTGTACATCCGGTTCAGGGAAAAGCAAAAAAACAGCAGAGCAGGATGCCGCCAGAAAGGCCCTGGAGGCCTTAAAGAACAGACCGGTGTAATGAAATCCAAACAACAGACCTGCCAGAGAGATACCGGATTCTGCAGCACCGCCGCCGGCCCGGAACAACGCCCCCTTGTGATTCCGATATTCATCCCCCACAGCGGCTGCCCCCACCAGTGCGCCTTCTGCAACCAGACACTGATCACCAATGAAAAACACCCCCTGCCGGACCGGGAATCTATCGCAGACCAGGCGGCAAAATACCTGGGTTTCAGGGGCAAACGAAAAAAGGTTCAGCTGGCCTTTTTCGGCGGCACTTTCCTGGGACTTGAAAAAAAACAGGTGCAGGCGTTGCTGGAGTCCGGACAGAGACTGGTTGACCGGGGACTCATCGATTCCATGCGCTTTTCCACCCGCCCTGACACAATCACAAAGGAAACCCTCGATTTTTTAGCGCCCTATTCCGTTGAAACCATAGAACTTGGGGCCCAGTCGATGGATGACCGGGTGCTTGGCCGTTCAAAACGGGGCCATACCGCTTTGTGCACCAGAGAAGCCGCAGGGCTTTTAAATGAGTACCGGTATGAAACAGGGCTTCAGCTGATGACAGGACTGCCAGGAGAGAACCGCACCACGGCACTGGCCAGTGCAACAGCGGCAGCCGCGCTCCTTCCCGACTTTGTCCGCATCTACCCCTTGACCATCCTCAACAAAAGCCTGATTCACCGGTGGTTTGCCGAGAAGAGCTTCACCCCCCTCTCCCTTGATGACTGCGTCACCCGGGTCAAGGAACTGTTCCTGATTTTCGCCGAAAAAAAGATCCCAGTTATCCGCATGGGACTCCAGGCATCCGAAGTCCTGGAAGGAGAGGAGGCAATTGTGGCAGGCCCTTGGCATCCGGCCTTTGGCCACCTGGTCTTTTCCGAAATTTTCCTGGACAAAACCCTGGAACTCCTGGAGAAGAGGGCCTCCACCCTGACCGGTGATTCCGTCACCGTATGGGTCAACCCGGTTTCCCTGTCAAGGCTTCGCGGGGACAAAAACCGCAATGTAAAAACCATAAAACGGATCTATCCCGGCCTTCGCCTTCACATCAAAACCGACCGGGAACTTGCCCCTGAGCAGATCACCATCACAGCTCACAGGTCAGGCTTTTAGCAGTTAGCCTTTAGCTATTAGCGCCATCTGCCTGCCTTCAAAAGCTAACGGCTAATAGCTAACTGCTTTCATGGTTTGTTGTGAACACGCTGCTCATGCCGGTTTTTTTATATGAAAGTCGTGGTTCGCCGGCAGCCGCTCCTATATACCTGACTTGAACAGCTGCTCAGACTCCGGTGCCGCATCGGATTCCGGTGTGTGGCGGTCTGGCACGGTTCCCTCCTTAAAGCACTCCAAAACCACCTTTTCAGAAGAATCGGCGGGCAGAAGCCCGGTCTCGGCGTCAACCTTGGCAAACACCACCCCTTCGGGAACATTGAAGGTCATTAGCGGCCTCCCCTCAAGGGCTTTTTTCATGTAATCAAGCCAGATGGGACTTGCCGCCCTGGAACCGGTCTCGCCCGTGCCCAGGGGACTTTCACTGTCAAACCCCACCCAGACACCGGTGATATACCGGGGCGTATACCCGAGAAACCAGGCGTCAAAGAGGTTGTTGGTGGTTCCGGTCTTGCCCGCCGCAGGACGTTTCAGCGCCCTGATCCGCCAACCGGTTCCCGATTTGACAACGCTTTCCAGAATATTGGTCATGATATAGGCCGAACTCATGTCAATGACCTTTTCCCGTTTCAGCTCGGACCGTTCCAGGACATTACCGTCCCTGTCGACAATCTTTGTGATGAACACCGGTTCAATCCGGTAGCCGAGGTTGGAAAAGACAGAATAGCCCTGAACAATCTCCAAAAGGGAGTGACCCGAAGATCCCAGGGCAATGGAGAGATCCCGGTTGATCGGAGAAGAGATGCCAAGGTCTCTGACGTAGTCGATCATATAGTCGATGCCGATGTCCTGGAGAATTTTCACCGTCACCACATTGCGGGATTTCACAAGGGCGTGCCGGAACAGGGTGGGGCCGTAGAACTTCTCCTTGTAATTGTGGGGTTTCCAGGTGAAAGCCCTTTTTTTATCCTCAAACACCACCGGTGAATCCACAATGACCGTGGCAGGTGTATACCCCTTGTCAAGGGCAGCAGCGTATATAAACGGTTTAAATGCACTTCCCGGCTGGCGGCGGGACTGCACAGCCCGGTTAAACTGACTGTCCCGGTAGTCCCTGCCCCCGATCATTGCCTTGACCTGACCGGTTTCCGCCTCAATACTCAGCAATGCCGACTGGGCAACGGGCTCCTGGTAGAGGGAGAAGATCCAGTCTCCATTGTCCCCGGATCGTTTCACTGCCTTGACCTGTACAACATCCCCCGGCTCGAACACCTCCTCGGGAGAGGTGATTTTAACCTGCCAATAGGCAACCTCCTTGTCCGGCTTTCTTGCCCAGGAGATGTCATCGGCCTCGATCACACCATGGATATTGCCGACCCTGATCCTGGCGATCTTCTTGCCGCCAGCCACCTCTGTGACAACTCCTTTGTAAACCGCGCCGGGTTCCAGGGAATCATAGGGCAGCTTTCGGGCCACCCTGCTGCAGAATCCGTCAATTTCGATGGAGGAGAGCTGCTTCAAAGGCCCCCTGTATCCCTGACGCTTGTCAAGGTCATGCAGCCCCTTGACAACGGCTTCTCTTGCAATCTTCTGAAGCTCGATATCAACAGCCGTGTACACCTTTAGTCCCTGCCTGTACAGGGCATCTTCACCGTACTGCTTCTCCACATACCGCCGGACATGCTCGGTGTAACAGGGCACACTCTCGATGAACCAGTTCTTCCGGGGTTTGATGTCCAGTTTTCTGTTCATGGCCGTTGTGGCTTCAACATTTGTGATGTACCCGTCCCCTTTCATGCGGTTTAAAACGTATATCTGTCTCTGCCTTGCCCGGTCGGGGTGCCTGAAGGG
>JAWOGI010000293.1:0-2962 GCA_046496975.1 Desulfobacteraceae bacterium
TGCCTCTCTTTGGGTAGATCGGCAATAAAGTCGTCTATTCTTCGTGCCATATTTTATTCCCCCTCCTTTATTCGAATCATCCACTCAGAGAAGCGTTTATCAGCAATTTGGATCAATTTTTTGTAAAAGCGATGTTGCTTTACTCCTGATTTATCTCCGGCAACCAGCAATATGGCCTGTCGTTTGGAATCAAAAGCAAATGCAACACGCCAAACGCCGTTGTCGGCTCTGAAGCGGAGCTCTTTCATGTCTTGATTATGCGCCTAAACAGATATGTCGTCAACAACATATTTCGGAAACAGGGGCTGACCCAGTTAACCCATCTTTTTGAGCAAGAGTTAAAATCCTCCATGATTACAGTCTATATCCCACCTGATAAAAAGGTTGACAATCCAAGTTTTGCTACCGGTTTCCGGAACGAGGGCTTTCGCCATGGACTTTCTTGAGCTGATCGACCATATTACCCGGCTGATGGAGCCGGATGCCAGGGCCGCAGGCGTGGAGATTCAACAAAAACTCGCACCGTTTCCCGGCAAAATCCATATGGATTTCAGCCAGATGACCCAGGTGCTTCTCAACCTTGTGCTCAATGCCATGCACAGCCTCGAGCCCGGCGGCATTATCCAAATCGGGGCAGAACCCGATGAAGACGGCACATTTTTTTCTCTGTGGGTGGAGGACGACGGCCCGGGTATTGCGTGTGAAAAGATAGGGGTCATTTTTGATCCCTTTTATACCACCCGGGAAAAGGGAACCGGCCTTGGACTTGCCATTGTCCAGAAAATTGTCGAGGCCCATGACGGGAAGATCCGGGTGGAAAGCCCTCCCGGGGGGAAAACCACGGGATGCCGACTTACCGCCGAAATCCCCATTTGAAATGAACCAGGGAGTACCAGGATGGCCTTTAAGATTCTTGTTGTCGACAATGAAAAATCCCACTGCCGGATGCTTTCGGCGGTGTTGTCCCAGGCCGGGTTTGAGGTAACCATTGCCAGAGACGGCATGGAGGCGGTGGCTGCCGTGGAAAAACAGGACTTTGATATTGTTCTCATGGACATACGCATGCCCCGCATGGGGGGAATCGCCGCCTTGAAACAGATCCGGGAGAAGAGCCGTGATACGTTGATCATCATCATGACGGCCTACGCCTCGGTGAGTACCGCCGTGGAGGCGTTAAAGTCCGGGGCCTATGACTACCTGACCAAACCCCTTGACATCGAAGAGCTGAAACTTCTCATGGACAAGGCACTGAACCATAAAAAACTGCAGCAGGAGAACCGGCTCTTAAAAGAGCGCCTGGGCGTGAAATTCGGCTTTGACAATATCATCGGCGAGAGCAGACCCATGAAGGAGCTTTTTGAGACCCTCTCCCTGGTCGCCCCCAGCGAGGCCGCCGTTTTGATCCAGAGCGAAAGCGGCACCGGCAAGGAGCTCATTGCCGAGACTGGACGACATCATGCTGCTGGCAGACTTCTTTCTAACCCGGTACACCAGAAAGAACAACCGCCTGATCAAGGGGTTTTCCCCTGCCGTCAGGGAGATCTTTCTGCAGTACACCTGGCCGGGAAACGTCCGGGAGCTGGAGAATGCCGTTGAAAGGGCCGTTATCCTTGCCAGGGGGGATTGGATCAAACCCGGGGACCTGCCTCAATCCATTGTCTCGCCGGACCGGAAGAGAACGGGGCAGGAGGGCACTGCCGGCAAAAGCTTGAAAGAGGTGGAAAAGCAGATGATCATAAGAACCCTGGAAGAGACGGACCAGAACAGGACCAGGGCCGCCGGGATCCTTGGAATCAGCAGAAGGACCCTGCAGCTGAGGCTCAAGGAATACGGACTCAACCCCTGATGCCACCGAAGGGAAGTCCATCCCCATAAAAGAACTGCGGAACCAGCAAACAGATGGATCGAGCGCACGCAGCCTGATTCCCCGCGAAGCCCGACCCAGCGCTATCGGTTGACCGGGAGAGGCCGTCGCTGCCAATGCAGTGAGTAAAATCTTCCGCCGGCAGCGGCGGGCTGAACATCACCAGAACCACCTTGAAAAAATCGTGACCGTCTGATAGGATGTAAATCGTTTTATATGAAAGTCGTGTTGCGCCGGCAACCGATCCGGGTTTTGCCCTCCGCTCATGGAGCCAGGGCTCCTCTTCGAGTCACACAGCCCGTCCATGGGCTGCTCCGAGGTGAGCGGCAGCTGTTTAGAGCATCCATGCTCACAGCTACCGCTCAAAACCGCTACGGGCAAAACCCCGAACCGGCTGCCTCTGCAACGGACTTGGCTCCGCGTCTACGACCCATGTTTTGTTGTGCCCGCAGGGCATGGCCGTTATATTAAAAAGTAAAGGAAACCATTATGAAAATTGGAATGATTGTCTGTCAGGAAACTCCGGAAGTCATATGGAATGCATTCCGGTTGGCCAACATGATGCTCGAGGGGATGGACGATGTGACCATATTCCTCAACGGCCCCTCTGTGAAGTACGAAGGGCTGGATTCGACCCAGTTCCCCCTAAATGAGCTGGCCAAAATCTTTACACTGTCTGAAGGAGTCTTGCTGGCATGAGGCAAATTAATGGACCTCCACGGCGTGGAGGAGGGATACCATAAACGGGGAACCCAAAAAAATCTTTATGACATCATAAAGGAAAGCGATAAAATTATTTCATATTAATTGTTGCTCAACGGGGTCAGGCTTCGGTTATTACGCTTTTGACAAAGGCCTCTGTTTAAAGGCAAATTTAAACAAAAGCGCAATAACCGAAGCCTGACCCCACCCCAGACCCCACCCCAGGGTGGCCGATGTTATGATCAAGCCCCTGCGATGCGATAGACGCCAAGCCAAGCTTTTTACTCTGCTCACTTTTTTTTGTTCAGAGCGTTTGACGTTTTTTGATCCAGAACATCGTTGAATCCGCGGAAAATAGATCGGATATCCTGAGGTGCATCTGGGCCTGTGCACCTC
>JAWOGI010000013.1:0-4861 GCA_046496975.1 Desulfobacteraceae bacterium
GGTTTTGGGGGAGGGTGTCTAAACCCTCTCATTGATGCCGAAGTCAAGAGGTTCTGCAACCAGTTTTCGTGATATCTCGACTTATTAATCCATTCGGCTGGGCACCTCCATCCTTCATGCATCTTAACTGTTGTTGGATTGCAGGGTGCGAGGTTATCAATCAATGCCCAGCCTCTGATGCTCAATTCTGCGGCTTCAAGGTTACCGTGGAAATAAAAAGTCGAGAACAGGTGGCGGTCCATTCTCTGCATCAGCCTGTCAACCATGCGGACATAACCAGCCGATTAAGAAAACAGTTTTACCACACGATCATAGACATGAAGATTTACTTGATTCATTAAAAGTTACTTTAACCGAAGCTATAGAATTTAACCGGCAAGATGCTTTGGTTGCAATAGGAGACAATTATCAAGAAGAAAGTATTGCTGTATGAAGCGAAAAGAGCATTTAAAACAGACAAACAGTATGCTTGCCATTAAGCTTTTTTCACCATCAATAGAAAAAATAACCCACCCTTTATCATAAAAAATTATCCTTAAAAGATAAAGTTCTTAACATCTTTGTTTTTTTTAGTATAAAAACTCTTGCAAAAGAGGGGAATATGCCTTATACTTTTTTTAAGAAATTTAAAGAAGCTTGTAAAAAAGACAGAAAAAATATCTTCGTCTGGAAAAGCAACGTATTGCCTGATGCAGAGGAATATTTTAAGCTAAAAACAGAAAAAGATTTATTAGATTTCATTGCGAACGATGGATTAGAGGATTTGGTGCATATAAACACTACGCCTTGGAAAAAAAACCCTAAGCCTGAAAATGAAATTAAAGTTTATGCATACAATTTTCGAACGATGTGTATTTTAGGGTATATAGCAATTATGAGAAATCTAATGACAAAAAAGTGGGTACTTAAATCATTGAAACACTCCGGAGATTCTAATAATAGCTTAGGGGAAGCACTTGGAAAGGCCCTTTTATCTATAGATGGGAGGTTAAAATGAGTGAATTAATATGTCCATTATGTGGAAATGAAGAAATAAAAAACCATCCAACATCACAAACTGTTCGTGAACCATTTGGAGGTGCTAAAAAAGTCAAAGTATCTAACTATATATGCGATGTTTGTGGTTTTGATGGAGACCTCCTAAAGGAGAATGATAATCTTCTTCAAGATACGATTAGTGAACTCAAAAGCAATGCTGTAAAAAATATTTTAGATGAATTCAGTGAACACAATGTCAACTTTGCATCAATGGAAAGAGCGTTAGAACTTCCACAAAGAACATTATCCAAGTGGAAGAACAAAACAAGCAAGCCAAGCGCTTCTGGTATAGCCTTAATTAAGTACCTATACCTCTTTCCTTGGTTGATTGAGGTTGCAGAAAAAAACTACAACTATAATGAAGCTCAAAAAATTCATATTTTCGATGCCTTTAAAAAAACCATTGAAAATGTTGATTTTACTCCCCATAAACCAACGAATGTAACTACCGCGGCGTTTGGCATTATTTTTAAAAAAGAAAACCAAACTAATGATTTTGAAGAATTAGATAAAACGAATAGTGTTCCTGATGATGATTTCGGCTATGTTAAAACAATAACTCCAGCAGTAGTTACTAATTCATAGGAAGAACAATGAAAGTTTTAAATTTTTTATTCTGTGATGATATACGTCCTGAAATCGGCAATAAATTTTCATTAATGGGACTATATAACGAAGCTATCAACTTCAACGTTTCTCCAGACCAAAAAAATCAATGGCCTAAATCGACCAGGATAGGCATATATGCACAACTAAAATTTGAAAAAGGCGAAGAAGATTCAAAAATTCGCTACATTGCTATTGTTATAAAACAAAATGATAAGGAACAAACCATTTTAGAGGCACCAATGCATCAAGTTCAAGCAAATACCGAGAAACACGGGATTGTCATCCAAGCGCTCTTTGAAAAATTCAAATTTGATGGCCCAGGAAATGTTGAATTCACTTTAATTTTTAAAGGGGAGGATAAGCAGGAACTTTACAGAGTCTCCCCATCCCTCAAAATGGCTGTTCAGGAAACCGTAATAAAATAGTAGGTTAAGCTGCACGATGGTAATCACAACCCTCTGCCTTTACTAATGTCACCAATACCGATTTTAAAAAAAGGGCTGCTGCATAGTACACACAGCACATGCCGGACACTGACATGACACTCTTTAACAGCAAAAGGAGTCTTGAGGCAGAAGCTCAGGATCGCTCGGACAAAATTTTCACAAAAGCCATGTCAAAGGCCCTTGGTGACGAGATCAGGGGGGTGTTTTTGAGGCGCTCCATGGCACTGCTTCCCTTTGAAGAGGTCAAGGAAAAACTCGAGCTGTGGTTTGCAACGGATCTGGGCATCAAGAGCGTCCCCATCGATGCCATCATCGGCAGCCAGGGCCGGTACCGAAATTTTACCCGTCATTTTTTTCCCTTGAATGAAAATCTGAGAAACCGGTGGAAACACATTGAAAGAGCCGTATCGTCGGGAAAAGAGCTGCCGCCATGCGAACTTTACAAGGTGTGCAACGCCTATTTTGTCAAAGACGGCCACCACAGAATATCCGTTGCAAAGGCCCAAAACAGACGGTTCGTCCAGGCCAGGGTTCTGGAATACGAGTGCGATGTGGCCATGGGCAGACAGACAGATCCTGAAAAACTGGCCATTCTGGAAACCTACCACAAATTTTTAAAAAAAACCGGGCTGAAAAAGAGCCGCAACCCGGACCTTCACCTCACCCGCCTTGGGGGGTACCAGATCCTCATGGAACACATCGAGCGGCACAAGCTCTTTCTTGAAGAGCAGAACCGGGAGGATATCTGCCTCTCCCGGGCAGCAGCATCGTGGTATGACAAGATCTACCTGCCCATGGCAGATCTCATCAAAAAAAACAGAATCATGACCCAGTTTCCCCACAGAACAGAAGCGGATTTTTATATCTGGATGGTCAAATTCCGCCAGCATTTGACACCCCATGCCATAGAGCCGGAGGAGGCGGAAACCATTGTGGAAGCCTACGCCTCGAAATTTGCCACCCCCCTTCGAAAAGTGGTGGGAAAAATCCGAAACCTGCTGGGGATAGTCAAATATTGATATATGCCGGCGACCCAACGAACAAGAGGGCTTAAAAGACATGACCCATGGGCGGTTTGATTCTGACGGGACGTCTTACACCAGCCCCTGGTCCAGCATGGCATCCACCACCTTGGTAAAGCCTGCGATGTTGGCGCCGGCAACGTAATTGCCCTCCTGGCCGTATTCGGCGGAAGCCTCTACACAGGCCGAGTGGATACTGTGCATGATCTGCTGCAGCCGGCTGTCCACCTCATTCCGGGTCCAGTTCAAACGCATGCTGTTCTGGGTCATCTCAAGGCCTGACACCGCCACGCCGCCGGCGTTGGCCGCCTTGCCCGGGCCGAAGAGAAGTTTGCTGTCCAGAAACTGGTCCACGGCATCGGGGGTGGACGGCATGTTGGCCCCTTCGGCAACGAGGGTGACACCGTTTCTGATAAGGTTGGCAGCGTCTTTTTGGTTGATCTCGTTCTGGGTGGCGCTGGGGAAGGCGCAATGGGCCTTGATGTCCCACAGGGGGTTGTGATCCATGGCAGGCGCAAGGTCCGTGTAGACGGCATCGGGGTATTTGTCCACATAGGCCTTGATTCTGTCCCTGCGGATGTTTTTCAGGTACATGACAAAATCGAGCTTTTCCCTGTCAATTCCCTTTTCATCGTAAATAAAGCCGGTGGAGTCAGAGAGGGTGACAACCCTGCCGCCAAGCTGAATAATCTTTTCCACGGTGTACTGGGCCACATTTCCGGAACCGGAAACCAGGCAGGTTTTTCCCTCCAGGGTCTGGTTTTTCGTTGCCAGCATTTCAGAGGCAAAATAGACACAGCCGTAACCGGTGGCCTCCGGCCGGATCAGGCTGCCTCCCCAGCCAAGCCCCTTGCCGGTGAGGATGCCGGTGAATTCATTGGTCAATTTTTTGTACATCCCGAAGAGATAGCCGATCTCCCGGCCGCCAACGCCGATATCCCCGGCCGGAACATCGGTGTTGGCGCCGATGTGACGGAAGAGCTCGGCCATGAAGCTCTGGCAGAACCGCATCACCTCATTGTCGGATTTCCCCTTGGGATCAAAGTCCGAGCCCCCCTTTCCCCCGCCCATGGGAAGGGTTGTCAGGGCGTTTTTGAACACCTGTTCAAAGGCCAGAAACTTGAGGATACTCAAATTAACCGAAGGGTGGAAGCGAAGCCCTCCCTTGTATGGGCCGATGGCGCTGCTCATCTCGATCCTGAACCCGCGGTTGATCTGTACCTGGCCGCCATCGTCCATCCAGGGCACCCGGAACATGATCACCCGCTCCGGCTCAGCGATTCTTTCAACGATCCTGGCCTGCCGGTATTCGGGATTCTTATCGAGAACAGGGGTGATGGTGTCGATGACCTCTTCGACAGCCTGGTGGAATTCTTTCTGTTCCGGGTCCTTTCCGATAATAGCATTTAAAATATCTGACATGAAAAATTATCCTTTTTAAATTAGGTAAAAAATGTAAAAAAACACGGGCATTCTGCCCACAACAAAAGCAGAAACTTCTGTTTTGTTGAACGAAGTTTCATATAAACGACCATGCCCTGCGGACACAACAAAGCATGAAAGCTGTGAGCTTTTAGCTGAGTACTGATGGCTGACGGCTGACGGCTTTCATATAAAAAAACTTCGGCCGAATCGGCTGATTCGTTGACGACCCCACCCCAAACGGGTCAAGGTGGTTGTAATTTATGAACAAGCCCGAAGATCATCACCGGTACTGCCTGTAATCGATATTGTATTTCCTGGCCT
>JAWOGI010000032.1:0-5085 GCA_046496975.1 Desulfobacteraceae bacterium
CGCGGCGTTGGGTATCATCTGCGCGCCCTTTGAGAGCAACATACAAGCCCTGCGCTGGCGGGTGGTCACCCTGATCCTGGCCGCCGCCTTTTTCGTGGGCACCGTCCGGACCATCCCGCCGATTATCGTCGGCGACCTCATGCCGGCCATGGATACGGGCATTGCCATTGTCGAATTCGACCTGCCGGCCACCGAAGGCATCGGACAGGTAAAAAAGACCCTTAATCGGGTGGAAAAGATCATCTACGCCCAGCCGGGCATCGAAAAGGTCTCCTCGGTCATCGGCTCAGAGCCCGGGGCCATCTCCTTTGGCACCGGCGGCGCCACCACCCAGTCCGCCTCTCTGACCATCGAACTGGTGGATAGGACCCAACGGGAAAAGTCCATCTGGGAAATAGAAAAACTCTGGCGGGAAGCGCTGCGGCAGGTGCCGGGAATCAAAAGCTTCAGGGTCAGCGAATACGGGGCCACGCCCATGGCCAGCACCAAGGCCCCCGTGGATATCATCATCAGCGGACCGGATCCGAAGATCCTCTCCCGGCTGGCCGACAAAACCATGGAGCGGCTGCAGGGCGTGCGCGGGCTGACAGATGTGCGCAAAAGCTGGCATTTTGATCAGAGACAGGTGGACGTGACCGTGGACCCTGCCCTGGCGCGGATGTACGGCACCTCCCCGGCAGAAGTCTCCCGCCAGGTAAGCGCGGCCGTGCAGGGCGTGCCCGCCACGTCCATGCGACTGGCAGAGTTTCTGGATATTCC
Organism: Desulfobacteraceae bacterium; assembly: GCA_046496975.1. Classification (GTDB taxonomy): domain Bacteria; phylum Desulfobacterota; class Desulfobacteria; order Desulfobacterales; family Desulfobacteraceae; genus DATFJZ01. Next base: position 760 of record JAWOGI010000032.1, read on the forward strand.
CATCCGGGTGCAGTACGCCCGGTCCCATCGCAACAGCCTCTCGGCACTGAAACATGCCTATGTGGAATCGGATTTCGGGCCGGTCCCCCTGCGGACCATGGCAGAGGTGGAAACCCGGACCCAGCGCCCCTTTATCACCCGGGAAGATCTGCAGGCCACCATCGATGTGACCGGAGTCAACCATGACATGTCCATCGCCCAGGTCACGGGAATGGCCCAAAAGACCCTTGCCGGTCTGGAACTCCCCGGCGGCTACCGCATGGAATTTGCCGGCAGCGCCTCGGACATGAAAAGTACCCAGAAGCAGCTGGGCCAGGCCCTGGTCATCGGCATTGTTTTGCTCTACTTCCTGCTTCTGGCCATGTTCGGCTCCTTTGCCCATCCCATCACTATCATGGCGGCCATCCCCCTGGCCGTGGCAGGATCCATGTGGGGACTTCTCCTGTTTGACAAGCCCATGTGCATGCCCGGCACCATGGGCATGATTTTCCTGGCCGGCATTATCATCAATAACAGCGTGCTGCTGCTCGACTTTATCCTCCAGGCCAGAAAACAGGGCTTAAAGAAAAACGACGCCATTGTCCGGTCAGTGGAGCTGCGCATCCGGCCCATCCTGATGACCACGTTTTCCACAATCATAGGGTTGTCCCCGCTGATATTTGAAACCGCCGTGGGCCTGGAGCGTTTGAGCCCCCTGGGAATCGTGGCGGGAAGCGGCCTTCTTGTGGGCACATTCCTGACCATGGTCGTGGTGCCGGTGGTCTACTCGGGCATGGACAGCCTCAGCAACGGCGTCCGAAAACTGGGCCTTTGGCTGAAAGCAGAGCCGCCGGTGCAGGAAAATCAATGATTGTTCTTCCGGAAGTCAACCCTGTCTTTGTTGTGGCCGGTTACATGACCATGGACCGGCCATGCCGGTTTTATATGAAAGCCGTCAGCCGTCAGCCATCAGTACTCAGCTAAAAGCTAACAGCTTTCATGCTTTGTTGTGCCCGCAGGGCATGGCCGTTATATGAAAGTCGTGTAATCCCGGCAGCCGATCCGGGGTATTGCCCTACGCTCATGGAGCCAGGGCTCCTCTTCGAGTCACGCAAATCATCCAGGATTTGCTCCGAGGTGAGCGGCAGCTGTTTAGAGCATCCATGTTCACAGCTACCGCTCAAAACCGCTACGGGCAAAATCCTGTTCCGGAAAAGGAAAAAACGATTCAATAAATTCTGGAAAGCAGGCCATCATCTTTTTTTACATGATAAGCAATGCCACGGTAGGTTGCTTCATCGATACCCGCATCTTCAATGGCTTCAACCATCTTCCCTGTAGCCTCCTTTCTTAAGTCCTTGTATGCCTCATTTTCCGCGCCAGAAATTTCTTCAATATATTCCGTCCGGATTGCCTGGACTTCTTTTGCCGCCTCAACAAACGCCTTAATATCTTCTTTTTTTATGTCTTCGGCGGTCAGCTCCGTATCCTTATCTACTTCATTTTCGTAAACATCATCATAATTATTACCAGCAAGGGCCGAGCCGGGGCCGCCGATAAAGATGGCAATCGTAAAAAGAAACATAATCGATAGTGGCTTACAGCTTTTCATAAAACACCTCCTGTCTTTGGTTATAAAAATTTCAAAGTTCAAAACTCCGTTTTTTTACGGAAATCTTTTCAAATACTTCAAAAAGCATCAATCGTGCCAGCAACATAAACCGAATTTGATAAAACCAGTCATATATAGCTTTTTCAGGCTTGAAAAAGTGGATTCTTAAACACCTCCGGCAGGTAAACCGGAGGGGGTTATTTGTCACATGTGTCAAAACGACACAGCATAATATAATATAATATAATACACTTGGCCTCATTTTCCGGGTTTTATTAACACGCTTTTCCCGAAGAACTCTGCACCGTCTGTTTTTCAATTTACCAGTCCCTTCTGGCCAGACTGGGTAACCCGGCTGAAGTATTTGAGATGATCCATGCCAGGCCCTATTTTTTCAACCGGCGCCTTGGAAACGGCATCAGTGTGTTCCATGCGGGAGACAAAAGGGTAGCACAGGTGACATTTTGATACGCCATCCGATCGTTCTTGGAATCCAAATAATTGGAATAGTCCTTGCATGATAGAAAAACTCGTTGAAGAAAACAACTCTTTCAATCAAGGAGGCATCTTATGAAGGTCAAATCAGCCGGAAGTGTCGATCAGGTCAAACAGCAGCAATGACCATAAACCCGTAAAAGGAGTACGCCCAAGATCAGCGGATCGACCGGGTGGGTGGTCCGGCGGCCCAAAAATTATGTCACTATCCCGCCCACCCAGATAACGGTTAGTTGCAGATATGAGGTAAAAATTTTATTTACGATGTTTAAACAATTTTTTCATAAAAAAAGTTCCAGACTCGGAACACGCCATAAACTCTTGCGAGATTTAGTGCTATTGGTTTTTTTGCTTGGCATGGCTCTGGGAGCATTGACATTAGCTCTGGAGGTTCAGTCTCAAGATGATCAAGCTCAAAACCTTACTAACCAGGCGGTCCAAAAATCGAGGCAACAATTCAATGCCAAGATTGAACCTGTGGAATCTATGTTAAAAGTTATTAGCAAGTGGGGTGAAGAGGGGCAGCTTGATTTAGCTGAAACATCAACATTAAACGCAAAATTTATTCCCATGCTTGAAGAAAAATCCGGAGTAACTTCATTGGCGATTGCAAACAATAATGGTACAGAATATTTGTTATTGCCTAAACGGAAAGGATGGTTAACTCGTACCAGAAATAGCGAGCGCGGAGAGAATAAATTTTTATGGCAGCGTTGGCTGTCAGCCAATAAAACTATACAATCATGGAATGAAGAGTTAAGCCAGGACCCTGAACAAAAAAAATGGTACCAAAGATATGCTTCAAAAAATAGGTCACAACTGATATGGTCAGTACCCTACAATTTTACTGATAAGGAAAAATCTGTAATTATAGCAACAACCAGTTTTAGTTCATCAAATCAACAAGAATCATTTTCTGTAGCAAGAGCTGATATTCGAATCCACGAGATCCTACAAGGTATTGAGAATAGTAAAGATAGCAACGGAGCCTTTCTTATTTCCCCTAAAAGACAAGTACTAACATCAAATCCGAACCGTAATAACAAGCAGAACCGTATTCAATTTCTCGCGGCTACTAAATGGTCTGAAAAGGAAAATCAAGAAAGAGGGGCTTTTTCTGTTAAAGCGGCAGGAGAAACCTGGTGGTGCGGATTTCTCCCTTTACAAAAGGATAACGAGGCAGGCTGGATAGCAGTAACCATACCTGAATCAGATCTGCTAACAGATCCAGAAAATACATTCTGGATTATCGCCGTTTGGGTTATTGCTGTATCGACCCTTGGAATCGTTTTATCCTTGATTTTAGTGCGCAGGTACAGAGGACATTTTCGCAAAACTTCCTCAAGCATCATAGATCGAGCTGTTACCGCAGAACAAATTAAATTTTTAATCACACAGGGTGAAAATCCCACTTTGGAATTCAAATCAACAATTCGTGCTAACTTAAAAAACGGAAAAAAAGATAAGAAAATTGAGCTTTCCTGGTTGAAAACTTTAACAGCATTTCTAAACACTCAAGGGGGCACCCTGTTGATCGGAGTAAATGATTCAGGCCAGTTATTGGGGCTTGAAGCTGACAATTTTAAAAATGAGGATAAATGTCGGTTGCACTTGAAAAATCTGATTCATCAACACGTTGGCCCGACGATTTCACGTTTCCTCCACTTTGATATTGTCCTGTTTCATGACAAGCAACTTATAGTTTTTGAATGTAAACCTGCTTCTAAACCAGTATTTTTACGAAACGGACAGAGCGAGGAATTTTTTATCCGTTCGGGCCCCGCCAGTGTGCCGCTAACAATTAGCCAAACCATCGAATACTTGAAATATGGGCCCAAGAATAAGCATTGATTTAACTGTCTCTTTCCCATTTTGTACGGGTAAGATAAAATCACTTAATGAAGTGAACTGGAATCTGGCAATACCTTGGAGATACCACCGGACGCGGCAAGCAAGATAACAGTCATATAAAAAACCGCTCCATCAAGGCAGTGTGGGCTTATCCCCTGACCAAAGATTTTCGGCAGCTGCTGACAAGGCTCCCCCATGGAAACCATTCGTCTGACAACTGAGGAGCTGGATGCTCTCATAGAACGGATGGAATCGGGCTGCCTTCAAGACAAAGATGTCGAAATCATCAAGGCCATGGCCCCTGCCGTCAAGGTGTTGAGTCAGCCGGTCAAAGACAAGGCATCTTCAATCAAAAAACTTCTGGCCATGTTATTCGGCCCGAAGACCGA
>JAWOGI010000050.1:0-15294 GCA_046496975.1 Desulfobacteraceae bacterium
GCCATGAACAACGCGCTCACAACAAAGATAGAAACAGTATTGCGCCGCCCCCAGTGGATTTGCCCCGGCCTCCACGAGAACGTCGGAGGGCTTTTTTCCTTTAGTTCTCAAGTTCCAGCCGGGGCAAATCCACTGGGAGCTCTGACTCGGTTATTTCATATAAACCCCCATGTCCTTGCGGACACAACAAAGCATGAAAGCTGTTAGCTTTTAGCTGTTAGCTTTTAGCTGAGTACTGATGGGTGACGGCTGATGGCTTTCTTATAAAATAACGGCCATGAGCAGCATGCTCACAACAAACCATGAAAGCCGTCAGCTAAAACTTCCCACTCCTCACTCCTCACTCCTCACTTCATCCCGGAGCTCTTTTCGAAGCACCTTGCCCACGTTGGACACGGGGATTTCATCCCGGAATTCAATGGCCCTGGGCCGTTTGTACCCGGCCATGTTATCCTTGCAGAACTGTTTCATCTCCTCTTCGGTGACGCTTTCCCCGGGTTTGACCTTGATAAAGGCCTTGACCTTTTCCCCGCTTTTCTCATCGGGTACGCCCACCACAGCGGCCAGTTCGACCTTTGGATGGGTGTAGAGAAGATCTTCCACATCCCTGGGGTAGACATTGAACCCGCCCACGATGATCATATCCTTTTTCCGGTCTGTTATGGTCAGATAACCGTCTTCGTTGACATTGCCGATGTCCCCGGTGAGGAAATAGCGCCGCCCCTCGATGGTCCGGAACACCTCCTCATTGGCGTCGGGCCGTTTCCAGTACCCCTTCATCACCTGGGGACCGCACACGGCGACCTCGCCGTCCTCTCCCCGGGAAAGCTCGCTGATTCCCGTTTCAAGGTCCACGATTTTCACATCCGTACCAGGCATGGGAAACCCTATGGTGCCGATACGCCTCCCTTCCCGGTTGGTTGGATTGGCACTGACCACAGGGGTGGTCTCGGTGAGCCCGTACCCCTCGAAGATGATGGCGCCGGTCTTTTTTTCAAACTGCCGGCAGACGTCCGGGGGCAGGGGGGCACCGCCGGAAAAGCATCCCATGAGGGAAGTAAGGTCGAATTTGTCGATTTTGGCGTGGTTGGTAAAGGCCACGAATATGGTGGGCACCGCCGGCATGATGGTGGGCCGGTATTTTTGAACCGCCTTGAGCACTTCGGTGAACGGCGGTTTTCCCGCCCTGGGGTCGGGAATGCAGATCAGCCTGCTTGCCGATGCCGCAGCCGAGAGCATGGCAACGGTGATGCCGAAACTGTGGTACCAGGGCAGCACTCCAAGATAGGTGTGATACCCGCCCGGGCGCATCTTTTCAGGAGGTTTTCCCTCTTCATGGACAAACATGCCGTACTCACCCAGGGCGGCAACATCATAGGTGAAATTGGTGTGGACCAGCTCGGCCCCCTTGGGAACCCCTGTGGTCCCCCCGGTGTAGAGCATGACAGCGGTATCTTCACCCGGGTTGATCTCAACATCCGGAGGGGTAGGTGCTGCCGATGCAACAATGGTATCGAACAGGTGGTGCCCCGGCTCGTGATTGTCAGCCTTTGGTATCTTGCCCAGAAGGGAACCGAGAAACGCCTTGATGCCGGGCAGATAGGATTTTATATTGCAGATCACCACATCCTCAACATCCGTATCCTGGATGGCTTTTACCGTGTTGGCGTAGAACTGGGGATGATCCATGCAGAAAACCATTTTCGCCTCTGAATCGTTGAGCTGGTGGTTCAGTTCCGTTGCCGTGTACACAGGATTGCAATTGACGCATACAGCGCCTGCCTTGAGAATGCCAAAGAAAATTTCAGGAAACTGGGGAATATTGGGAAGGAAGACAGCTACCCGGTCCTGCTTTTTGATGCCCCTGGCGGCAAGGAAATTGGCGACCCGGTCTGCCGTATCCTTGACCTGGGCATAGGTTTTTTCCGCACCGTTGAACAGGGTAAAAACCTTTTCAGGATAGTGCTTTGCCGCATTATCAAGAATCTTGAACAGGGGGAAGTTGTAATCCGGAACATTGTGGGCAACGCCTTCAGGCCAGAAAGGGGTCTGCCATCTGGGTACACTCATTAGTTTTTCTCCTTTTCTATGTTTTACCGGCCCATGCCGGGGTTTAATGGGGAGCTTGATCATAACACCGGCCAAGTCCGCTGATTGGTGGGTCACCGAAGTCAGCACGGCACGTCCGGCGGCAGGATGTGTCAGTCAGGCCGTCATCATCTCCTCGTAAATGGCAGACACCTCCTGCTTCATGGCTGCAAAGGGCTCCAGGGGCACCCTCCGGGTCTCTTCCTGGAGATCCTGCCGATGAAGGGAACGCCGGAAGGTCAGGTAGGCCGTTTTCAGGGTATCGGCATGGCTTTGTGATAAAAGCCCCTCGCCGGCAAGGGTGTCAAGCAGCCGCACATTATCTGTCCACTGAACAAGGGCCGGGTGGTCGTGGCCGTACTTGAGCACGAGGAACTGCACAAGAAACTCAATGTCCACAATGCCTCCCGGTTCCTGTTTCAAATCAAACAGGTGTTTCAACGACTTAAACTGTTCTCTTCTCACCCGCTCCCGCATTTCGGCCACGGCCTGTTTCACGGTTTCGGGATGTCGGAAACGGGTCAGCACCCTTCTCCGGATCTGGGAAAATCGGTTTTGGAGCTTTTCATCCCCTGCCACGGGCCTTGCCCGTATGATGGCCTGGTGCTCCCAGATCCATGCCTGGTTTTCCGCATAATCGGCAAAGGCATCCACCTGGCTGACAATGGCACCGGCCTGTCCACTGGGCCGCAGGCGCATGTCTGCCTGGTAGAGGGTACCAGCGGGGGTGTGGAGGGTAAGGGCACTGACGATCCGCTGACCGAGGAGGGTATAAAACCTTTTGTTTTCAATGGCTCGACTGCCGCTGCTTGTCATGCCCGAATCCCCGGTGTGGAGAAAGACAAGGTCCAGGTCCGAATTATAACCCAGTTCTATACCGCCGAGCTTGCCGTAGGCAATGGCGGCAAAGCCGCAGCAGGCGGATTCATAGGTCATTTTTCCAACCGGGGTGCCGTGTTTTCCCACTGTCTGGTCCCAAGAGATGGCAATGACACAATCGAGGATGGTTTCTGCAATCCAGGTCAAATGGTCACTCACCTGCATCAGGGGATAGTTCTGGCTGATATCGGCAGCAGCCACCCTCAACACGTTGACCTGCTTGAAAAGGCAGAGCTCTTCCAGCTGAAACTCAAAATCGTCATGGGGAATATGGGCCATGCGAAGAGTGAGATCCTCTGTCAGGGCCTCTTTTCCCGGGGGGGTGTAGAGGGTGCTTGGATCGATGAGTTCTTCTAACAGCGCCGGATGGCTGGCAAGAAACGAGACGATCCAATGACTTTTTTCGGCCAGGGTTGCCAGGGTAGCAAGTACCCCGGGGTTTTCCAGAAGCAAAGAGAGGTAGCAGATCCGCCTCTCAATGGCGATGACAAGGTCGATGCACCGGCTCAGCACCGTTTCAGGGGCCTTTGTCTCACCGGCCTTTTTCACCAGCATGGGGATGAGCTGGTCCAGCCGCCTTGTGCCGTCACTGGTCAGTTTTTTCGTGTTGGGGTGCTCTTCCACCCTTTTCAGCAGTTTTACCACCTGCTCAGGATTGTCAAACCCTGAAACCGTAAGAACCGCCTCTTCGGCCTGGGGATTGTTCAAATGGGCCCATAGATACCTCAGATGGTCAAGCTCTTGGTCCTGGTTCTCTTCCGTGACCAGCAGGTGGCTGAAATGGGTGTGGATACGGGTTCTGTGGTGATCCAGCTTTTGCAGGAAGGGCTCCCACCCTTCAAACCCCATGGAGATGGCAAGGCGCAGCCTATCCTCCGCCGTTTCCGGCAGATCGTGGGTTTGAAGATCGGCATGCTCCTGGAGCCTGTGTTCGACCCTCCGCAAAAAGCAGTACCCTTTTTCAAGGTCTGCCCGGGTGGACTCATCGATGCAGGAGCGTCGTGCCAGGAGAGAAAGGACCTTGAAAAGATTGGGCTCCTGGAACCCGGGCTCAACCCCTCCCCGGACCAGCTGAAAGATCTGGCAGAAAAACTCCACCTCCCGTATCCCTCCGGTTCCAAGCTTGACATTGTTTTTCAATCGAGAATCCTTTGTCTGGAAGGCAATGCGCCGCTTCATCTCTCTGAAGGATTCAAAGGTGCCGTAATCAAAATAGCGGCGGTAGATGAAAGGGTTCAATGCCCTGAGAAGGGCTTTTCCCCCGGCGATATCCCCTGCCACGGGCCGGGCCTTTATCAGGGCATACCGTTCCCACTCCCTGCCCTGGCACTGGTAGTAGTCTTCCATGGCAGAGCAGGACATGACAAGGGGACCGCTTGTTCCAAAGGGTCTCAGACGGGTGTCCACACGAAAAAGGGCTGTTTCGTCCATGGCAGTGTCAAACACCTTTAAAAACCGGCGGCACAATTTTGTAAAAAACTCCTCATTGGTGATTCCCCGGCCGTTGTCCTCCTCGGCTGCCGTATCAGGGCAGGCAAAGATCAGGTCAATGTCCGAGGAAAAATTGAGTTCCCCGGCCCCGAGCTTTCCCATGCCAAGGACAATGATGTTCTGTTTTTCACCGCGGCGATCAAGGGGAGTTTCGTAAATTGAACAAAGTTTATCATAAAGGAACAAAAAAGTTCTGTCAATACAGGCATCGGCAAGGTTAGACAGATCCTTCAGCGTCTCTTTCAGCCCGGCTTTGCCGGTAAGATCCTGCCAGGCAATTCTCACCATCTCCCGAAGCCTTGTCTGCAGGAGAACGGCCTTCATGTCAGAGATCTCTGAAACCCCGGCGAGCCTGGCATCTAGGGTTTCACCGTACCGGTTTTCGTCATAGGGGGTGTCAAGATCTCCTGATGTGACAAGATCCAGGAAAAGTTCAGGCTCTTTCAATACGCTGGTATAGATAAAATCGCTGAACACCAGGGCCTTGTCAAAATTCTCCAGAAACTCCGGATCCCGGGGAAGGAAGAGGCCCCTGCCGGCGAAGGTTTCGGCAACCGCCTCTCTTTTCTCGATCAACGCCTGTTCAAGGGGATTTGAAATCCCTGTCAATCCCATGTCATTTCCTTTTCCTATAGCCGTTCCCACGGCGGCCAGGCCGGCTGCATTAAAAGCCATCAGCCGTCAGTACCTGTGAGGGGTCAGGCCTGCGTTATTGTCATTATCTGGCCTGACCCCATTTCTTTTTTGATTAACAGCTTGCGCCTGCAGTTTCCCGTTTCCATCTGGCGACAGAGTACCAAACCCTGCTGATTTGTCAATTTTTTAATCCCCCGGCACCGGTAAATTCGGGCTTGGTCATGACATGGGCCAATCGTTACAGGTGGCGGACCAACGGGGTCAGGCTTTTGTTATTGACCCCACCCCTATGTGCCAGGGAGAGGAGAGGGTTTTCCCTATTGACCAAACCGGCGCTGTTTGATAGTATGCCCGCTGACTCAGCAAGGCTCCCTTGGGAACCCCTGTGGTCCCCCCCGGTGTAGGGCATGACAGCGATATCTTCACCCGTTCACTGCCGGGTAGGCAGCTTAGAAATTAGAGATTAAAAATTAGAAAATTGAAGCAACGTGAAAACACCGCCATGTACGTTAACCCCAGTGGAAACCAGGACTATGAAAGCTTTATTAGCACTTGAGGACGGCAGGACATTTCCCTGCAGGAGTTTTACCGGCGCTGGAGAGGCATCGGGAGAGGTTGTCTTTAACACCAGCATGACCGGATACCAGGAAATTCTCACGGACCCATCCTATCATGGACAGATGGTGACACTGACCTACCCCATGATCGGTAATTACGGTGTCTGTCCCGAGGATGAGGAGTCTGACAAAATCCAGGCAGAGGCCCTTATTGTGAGGGAGTATGTCGACTTTCCTAGCAATTTCCGATCCACCGGCACCCTGGGCGATTACCTTAGAAAAGCAGGGGTACTCGGGGTGGAAGACCTTGACACCAGGGCACTGACAAGGCATATCCGGGACAGGGGCGCCATGCGGGCGGTGATTTCAACCTCGGACCTGGACCCGGTCTCCCTTTCCCAAAAGGCAAAACAGCTCTCTTCCATGGAGGGAAGTGATCTTGTCCAGGCAGTGACCACAAAGATTCCCTATTTCTGGCAAAAGAACAGACCTTCCTATGTTGCGGCGGATACGGTTCTGGACGCGTCGGTATGGACACGGCGAAAAGAGAGACATGCCGTGGTGGCCCTGGACTTCGGCATCAAGTACAATATCATCCGCTGCCTTGAAGCGGCGGGGTGTGAAGTGCTTGTGCTGCCGGCTTCCACGGATGCCGCCGCCATCCAACAACTGGCACCCGACGGGGTATTTCTCTCCAACGGCCCGGGCGATCCGGAACCGGTCACCTATGCCGTCAAGACCATCAGAAAGATTTTGGGAGAGTACCCCATTTTCGGCATCTGCCTTGGCACGCAGCTTCTCGGGCTTGCCATGGGCGCAAAGACCCACAAGCTCAAATTCGGCCACCGGGGGGGGAACCAGCCGGTCAAGGTTATTTCAACGGGCAAGGTGGAAATCACCTCCCAGAACCACGGGTTTGCCGTGGACCTGAACTCCCTTGAGCAGAAGGGCATCGAGATGACCCACATCAACCTCAACGAGGCTTCTGTTGAAGGCCTTCGCGATGACAAGGCTGCCGCCTTTGCAGTGCAGTACCATCCCGAAGCATCCCCGGGACCCCACGACGCGGCCCACCTCTTCACCCGGTTTGCAGCAATGATGGGCAGCCAGCCCCGGCACAACAACACCTAATGGATGGACACCAATGCCAAAACGTACAGATATAAACAAGATTCTCATCATCGGGGCAGGCCCCATCATCATCTCCCAGGCCTGCGAGTTTGATTATTCAGGAACCCAGGCGTGCAAGGCCCTCAAAGAAGAGGGGTACGAGGTGGTTCTGGTCAACTCCAACCCCGCCACCATCATGACAGACCCGGAAACCGCTGACAAAACCTACATCGAACCGGTGACCCCGGAAGCCGTTGCCAAAATCATCGAAAAGGAGAGGCCCGACGCCCTGCTTCCCACACTGGGAGGCCAGACCGGTCTCAACACCGCCGTTGAAGTGGCCAAGATGGGGGTGCTGGACAAGTATAATGTCGAGATGATCGGCGCTTCCGACGAGGCCATTAAAAAAGCCGAGGACAGGGAGCTGTTCCGGGACGCCATGAACCGCATCAACCTGAGAATTCCCAGGAGCGGTTTTGCCCACACCATGCACGAGGTGGAAGCCATTTCCGATGATATCGGGTTTCCCATCATTGTCAGGCCAAGCTTCACCCTGGGGGGAACCGGCGGCGGCGTGGCATACAACGGGGAGGAACTGGCCCTGCTTGCCAAATCCGGCCTGGATGCCAGCTTGATCACCCAGGTTATGCTGGAGGAGTCGGTGCTCGGCTGGAAAGAGTACGAGCTGGAAGTGATGCGGGACTGTGCCGGCAATGTGGTGATTATCTGCTCCATTGAAAACATCGATGCCATGGGGGTCCACACCGGGGACAGCCTCACCGTGGCCCCGGCCCAGACCCTTTCCGACAAGGAGTACCAGAAGCTCAGGGACGCCTCCATTGCCATCATGAACGAGATCGGGGTGGACACGGGGGGCTCCAATGTCCAGTTTGCCGTGAATCCGGAAGACGGGGAGTTGATCATTGTGGAGATGAACCCCAGGGTCTCCAGAAGCTCCGCCCTGGCATCCAAGGCCACGGGCTTTCCCATTGCAAAGATAGCCGCCAAACTGGCCGTGGGCTTTACCCTGGACGAAATCCCCAACGACATCACCGGAGAGACTTTGGCCTGCTTTGAACCCTCCATAGATTACTGTGTGGTCAAGATCCCCCGGTGGACCTTTGAAAAGTTCCCCGAAACCGACGATGTGCTGACAACGGCCATGAAATCCGTTGGCGAGACCATGTCCATTGGCAGGACCTTTAAGGAGGCCCTGCAGAAGGGGCTGCGCTCTCTGGAGATCAACCGCTTCGGCCTGGGTGCCGACGGCAGGGACATTCCGGAAAGCCGGATCTCCAAAACCGAGCTGGAGTTCAAGCTGACAACCCCCAACTCCCAGCGGATCTTCTATCTGCGGTATGCGGTTTTAAACGGCATGTCCATCGAGACCATCCACGAGCTCACCGGAATTGACCCATGGTTTCTCTGGCAGATCAAGCAGATCGTGGAGTTTGAAAAGGAGATCAGCCTTGCCGGGGAGAACCTCACCCGGGAGATGCTGGAAAAGGCCAAGCGGTGGGGATTCTCCGACACCCAGATCGCCTTTCTCACAGAGCAGCCCGAGCAGGCCGTGGAGAAGAGACGGAAAAAGCTCGGTGTGGTGCCCGTGTACAAGCTGGTGGACACCTGTGCCGCCGAATTCAGGGCGGCCACCCCCTACTACTACTCCACCTATGAGAAGGAATGCGAGGCACGGATCTCTGACACCCAAAAGGTGATCATCCTCGGCGGCGGTCCCAACAGGATCGGCCAGGGCATCGAATTTGACTACTGCTGTGTCCACGCCTCCTTTGCCCTGCGGGAAGAGGGGGTGGAGAGCATCATGGTCAACTCCAATCCCGAAACGGTGAGCACCGATTACGACACATCGGACAAGCTCTACTTCGAGCCCCTGACCCGGGAGGATGTGCTGCACATTGTTGAAAAGGAGAATCCCTCCGGGGTGATTGTCCAGTTTGGCGGCCAGACCCCCCTGAATCTTGCCACAGAGCTTGAAAAAGCCGGGGTGCCCATCATCGGAACCCCCCCGGCCAGCATTGACAGGGCCGAAGACAGAGATCTGTTCCAGGCCATGCTGAAAAAACTTGCCATTGCCCAGCCGGCCAACGGCATCGCCACCAGCTTTCCCGAGGCGGAAAAAATAGCTCATGATATCGGCTACCCTGTCATGGTACGCCCTTCGTTTGTCCTCGGGGGAAGGGCCATGAAGATCGTGTATGACAAAAAAGACCTCAGGGAGTTTTTCGACCTTGCCGTTTCCGCCTCACCGGACCATCCCGTGCTCATCGACCAGTTCCTCGAAGACGCCTTTGAGCTGGACGTGGATGCCATTTCCGACGGAGAGACCACCATCATCGGCGGCATGATGGAGCACATCGAAGAGGCCGGCATCCATTCGGGGGATTCAGCCTGTGTGCTCCCCCCCTACTCGATCTCGAAAAAGCACATTGACGAGATGACCCGGGCGGCACAGGCCCTGGCAAAAGAGCTGGAAGTAAAGGGGCTGATGAACATCCAGTTCGGCATCATGGACCACAAGGTGTATGTCATCGAGGTGAATCCCAGGGCATCCAGGACCATCCCCTTTGTCAGCAAAGCCACCGGGGTTCCCCTGGCCAAGATCGCCACCAAGGTGATGCTGGGCAAGACCCTTGCCGAGCTTGGCCTCACCGAGCAGGTTATCCCCGGATACTTTTCGGTGAAAGAGGCTGTCATGCCCTTTGACCGGTTTGCCAAGGTGGATCCTGTGCTCGGACCGGAGATGAAATCCACCGGCGAAGTCATGGGCATTGACGAGGACCTCGGAGCCGCCGTGGCCAAGGCCCAGCTGGGAGCCGGCCAGAACCTCCCTGTTTCCGGGACGGTGTTCATCAGTGTCCAGGACAGTGACAAGCAGGCAGCCCTGCCCGTTGCCATGGATTTCCACACCATGGGGTTCACCATCATGGCCACCCGGGGAACCGCCTCATTTCTCCAGGAGAACGGCATTCCGGCACAATTCGTCAACAAGGTCTCCACCGGTCGGCCCAATGTAGTGGATGCCGTTAAAAACAGCGAAATCCAGCTGATCCTCAACACCGGGGCCAGCAGCCAGACCCAGAAGGACGGGTTTGCCATCCGCCGGGCCGCCATACAGTTCAAAATCCCCTATGCCACCACAACAGACGGCACAAAGGCCATCTGCAAGGCGATCCAGGCGTTGAACCACGAGCAGCTCACCGTCAAAGCCCTCCAGGAGTACCACGCTTCCATATAGTTCAGAGGGGGAGGCACGCCTCCCCCCTTTCACGGCGTTTACCGCTGAAAATCCACGGAGCCGACCATGCAGAAAAAAACAGTGGCCTTTTCAAAAAACTCTTCCAACCTTTTCTTCCACATCCTCACCCGGTGCAACCTCTCCTGCTCCCACTGCTATATCAACAGGGAACAGCACGGGGAAAACACCCTGGACATTGACACCATAAAACAGTGGCTGACCCTCTTTGCCGGCAGAAAAGAGACAGGGACCCCCCCGGGGCAAAATCACGGGGATGCTGACGGATCAAGCCTGGACAGCGGCTCCATGAACGTCGTCTTCCTCGGCGGCGAGCCCACCCTTCACAAGGACCTCGCTTTGGCGGTGAAAGAGGCGCGGCGGCTGGGATTCAAATCCATCACCATTGATACCAACGGGTACCTCTTCCACGACATCCTCGACCGGGTAACCCCGGATGAGGTGGATTTCATCAGCTTCTCCCTGGACGGTGCAACGGAAAAGACCAACGATGCCATCCGGGGAGAGGGGTGCTATCAAACCTGCCTTAAGGGAGTAAAAGAGGCCGTTTCAAAGGGTTTTGACACCTCCATGATCTACACGGTGAGCCAGGCCAACCTTGGTGAACTTGCCATGATGCCGGAACTTGTCAGAAAACTTGGCATCAAACGGTTTTTCATCCAGGTGATCGGCATCCGTGGAGAGTCGGCAGAGGAAGGAGACGGCCTCCAGGTGTCCCGGGAGAACTGGCTTGACATGGTACCTGCCGTGGCAGAAGAGATCGCCGCCTCGGGCATCATTGTCACCTATCCAAAGGTGTTCCTGGACAGAAAAGAGCCCTTTCAGTGCGCCGGAATTGTGGCGGACAACTATTTTGTTTTCCCCAATGCCAGGGTGTACCGCTGCCCTTTGTGTGAGGACTTTCCCCTGCACAGCCTTGAAATCCAGGAAAACAGACTTGTCAGAACAGGCAGGGTCAACGAGGAGGACCTTTTCAATTTAACCATCCCAGAAGGGTGTGTGATGAACAAGATTGTCCAGCCGGGGAACCTCTCCTACCACGGGGACAACACCCCCAAACACAGGATTGCCTGCTGCATGCTCAAGCAGGAGGTCAGACAGATCACTTAACCCCTGATTCAGGCATCGGCCGTTTTTTTAAAGGTGGCAACCAGGCTTGCCGTTGTGTAGGCGCCAAAGAAGATTGCAGAGATGATGGAAAACCACAGGGGCGGGTTGCTCTTGTCGTAGCCGAGAAGCACCACAAAGGTGCCTGCTCCCCATACCGCGCCCATCACCAGAATCGGCTTCTGGAAAAATTTTGTTCTGGAAGGGTAAAGGTACTTCACCGGAACAAACACCAAGGCGGCACAAAGAAAAATAATCAAAAATCCTGTAAAGGGATCTGTCTGATAGAGGTATAGATAGAGGGCAACAACGTTCCAATAGGAGGGGAAGCCTTTGAAATAGTGATCCTTTGTCTTTGCGTCCTTCTGGCAGAACTGGTAGCAGGAGGCGATGAGGATGATAAAGCAGGCGGTGAGTCCGAATGCACCGGGGATCAGATCAAGCTTGTAGATGATAAAAGCAGGGACAAAGACAAATCCCGTGTAGTCGATGATGTTGTCCAAAAGCTCACCGTCAATGCCCGGCACATATTTTTTCACATGGGCTTTCCTGGAAAAAAAACCGTCCAGGGCATCGATCAAGGTGCTGATGGCCAAGTACACAAAGGCCAGCTTGAATTTCATATCAACCGCAGCGATCAAGGATAAAAAAAGAAAACAGACTCCACTGATGGTGAAGAGATGGGCACTCCAGGCATAGAGAATTCTAAAATTTTTCATTGGCGGCATATTTCTTTCTTTTATGGTAAAATGATTAAAATTTGAATGATGTGATAATGGACCATACTATATGGGTTTTTCAAAGAAAAATCAAGCACACTGTTTATTCTCCAGCAATTCTGACTCTCCGTCAGGGTCAGGAACCACGGAGCGTTTTCCATGGCCGGTCTCTGAATGCCGGAAAAAAATGATATGAGGGCGTGGGCGAATCTGAAAATACGGCACAAGCTGCTGATCAGCTACCTGACCCTGTTCGTCCTTTCCATTGCCCTTGTGGGCGTAGTGATCGACTTTTCCGTGCGCAAGACCCTTGAGCGCAATATCGAAAGTGAACTGAAAAACTCCACCACCACCATCTTCAACATGGTGCGCACCGCTGCCACGGTCTCCATCAAAAATTACCTGAGGGCCGTTGCAGAGAAGAACAGGGACGTGGCGGCCCATTACCATGACCTTGCCCTCCAGGGCAGCATCAGCAGCAGGGAGGCAAAAGAGAGGGCTGCCGCCATACTGCTCAGTCAGACCATAGGGAAATCCGGGTATATCTATTGTGTCAACACCCAGGGACTTGTCACCCTCCACCCGAGAAAAGAGGTGCTGGGCAAGGATGTGTCTGAATTCCTCTTTGTCAGGGACCAGATGAAACGGAAGGAAGGGTATATCGAATATGACTGGAAAAATCCCGAAGAAGAGCACCCCCGGCCCAAGGCCCTTTACATGTGCTATTTTGAACCCTGGGACTGGATAATTTCGGTGTCATCCTACCGGCGGGAATTCACCGAACTGATCAATGTGGATGATTTCCGCAACAGTGTGCTCTCCCTGAAATTTGGAAAAACCGGATACTCCTATGTCACCGACGGCAGCGGGAACACGGTGATTCATCCCAGGATGGAAGGGGTGAACATATTCAGGCAAGAGGGGGTGCCCTCTCAGTTCTTCAAAAAAATGCTTGAGCAGAAAAGCGGCAAGATGGTCTACGCCTGGAAAAACCCCCAGGAAAAAAAATTTCGGGAAAAACTGGTGATCTTCAACTACATTCCCGAGTTTGACTGGATTGTGGCCTCGTCCAGTTATCTCGATGAATTCTTCGCCCCCGTCAAAAAAGTGAGAACCATCATCGCCGTTACCATGGCGGTGACCATCATCCTGGCGGTTTTTCTCATCTTCCACATCAGCGCTTCCATAACAACCCCCCTGAAAAAGCTCATGGAGCATCTGGAAAATTTCACTCCATCGGGCCGGTTCTCCCCGGAAATCACCCCGGCGGGCAGGGACGAGATCGGCATGCTGGGAAAGTATTTCAACACCTTCATGGAGAGGCTTGCCCGATACAGCTTTAAACTCGAGCAGGAAATCAAGGAGCGCAGGGAGATCGAAAAGGCTCTGAAAAAGAGCGAAGAGGGATACCGGGAGGCCCAGGAGATGGGAGACAGAATCCGGAGAAAAATAGGACAGGATCTCCACGACGATCTCTGCCCCCACCTCATCGGCATCCAGGGGTTCTGCTCGGTGTTAACGAAAAACATTGAAAAGCCATCCCCCAACAACCGTCTGCTTGCCGAACAGGTCGAAGCCCTCATCGTTGAAGCCACGGACAAGGCAAGAAACCTGTCAAAGGGGCTCTGCCCGGCAGAGCTTGTGGCCAACGGCCTGGCATCAGCACTGCGGGAACTGTGCAAAAAAGTAGAGGCCTTTTCCAGCGTCTCCTGTTCCCTATGCTGGGAAGAGCCCCTGGTACTTGAAAAAGAACGGGAGGCCCACATCTATTACATTGTCCAGGAGGCGGTTTACAATGCCGTCAAGCACGGCAGTCCGGAAAGCATTGTCATCACCCGAACCGAAGAGGAAAACCGGGCCGTGGTGCTCATCGAGGATGACGGCCAGGGAATTGAAAATATCAACGAATCAAAGGGGGTGGGCCTGAGGATCATGATTCACCGGGCAGAGCAGGCAGATGCCGCCATCTTCTGGGAGAGGCGGCACGGGAAGGGGGCCAGGGTTAAAATCGTTATGCCATCACCAGAGGTGCAGGGTGGATAAGAAAAAACGGATCGTTCTGGTGGAGGATCACCCTGTGTTCCGCATGGGCATGAGTGAGCTGATCAACCAGGAACCGGACCTGGATGTGTGCGCATGGGCAGATGATGTGACCGATGCCCGGCAAGAGATCTCCCGGTTTCAGCCGGATCTGGTTATTGTGGATATTACCCTGAAGAGCAGTGACGGGCTGGAACTTGTCAGGGAACTGAAAAAAAACTGCAGCCACGTTCCCGTGCTGGTGCTCTCCATGCACCAGGAGACCCTCTTTGCCGAGCGATCGGTCATGGCAGGGGCCAAAGGATACATCATGAAACAGGAGGCTCCGGCCCTTGTGGTCACGGCCATTCGAAAAGTGCTGGCAGGCAAGCTCTACTTCAGCCCTCCTGTCATGGAGAAAATGGTGCAAACCTTTACCGCCTCCCCGGCCGACCCGGACCATGACTCGCCGGTGGACCGGCTCACCGCCAGGGAGTTTGACGTCTTCAAGCTCCTCGGCCAGGGCATGACATCCCGCCAGATTGCCACCCGTCTCAACCTGAGCATCAAAACCATCGGCACTTACAGGGAGAGGATAAAAGAGAAGCTCAACCTCAAGGATGCCAATGAGCTGTTCATGTACGCCGTAACCTGGGAAAAACCGTGAGTAGGTTCAGAACCTACAGAAAAATCAGATCAGGCCCTATTGCCTTTTTAGTTGTTCACCGGTACCACTGGTTACAGTGTAACTGCAATTAATAACCGGGCCTGAAAGCATAACAGGCAGTGAAACCGTTTCGCTGTTAACTCCTGCTGAAACGGCAGGTGATGCAATCACGCCCCAACAATTTCTGGAGGAACCGATGAGAAAAGTCAACTATGAGCCCTTGAGCCCGCTCCATTTTCTGGAACGAAGCGCCTATGTCTTTCCTGAAAAAACAGCTGTTATTTACAACGACAAGACGTTTACCTTTTCACAGTTCAAGGAAAGGGTCTGTTGTCTTGCAACAGCCCTCAAGGAGAAGGGGATCAAAAAGGATGACAAGGTGGCATTTCTCTGTCCCAACACCCCCTACCTCCTGGAAGCCCACCACGCCGTCCCCCTTCTGGGTGCTGTGCTGGTCCCCATCAATATCCGCCTGGCCCCGGAAGAGATCGCCTATATCCTGGAGGACTCCCAGAGCAAATTCCTCTTCATTGACACGGAGTTTGCCCCTTCCATAGAGCCTGTTGTTGACAAAATAAAAGGGATGGGCGTTGACCTTGTCAATCTCTGTGATGTCCAGGGCAAGGCCTTTGATGATGCCCCGGATTATGAAGCGTTCATCGATGTTCCCCCTGAAGAGTTTGTCTTCGGGGTGGAAGACGAGCTCATGCCCATCACCCTGAACTACACCAGCGGCACCACGGGCCG
>JAWOGI010000066.1:0-3641 GCA_046496975.1 Desulfobacteraceae bacterium
GCGTAGGGCAATACCCCGAATCGGCTGCCGGGATTACACGACTTTCATATAACGATCATGAGCAGTGTGCTCACAACAAAGATAGAAAGTCGAATTAGAGGCAGCCGATCCGGGTTTGTCCGTAGCGGTTTTGAGCGGTAGCTGTGAGCATGGATGCTCTAAACAGCTGCCGCTCACCTCGGAGCAGCCCATGGACGGGCTGTGAGAATGAGCGTAGGGCAAAACCCGGATCGGCTGCCGGCGCACCACGACTTTCATATAAAACCCCCCATGTCCTTGCGGACACAACAAAGCATGAAAGCTGTTAGCTTTTAGCAGTTAGCTTTTAGCTGAGTACTGACGGCTGACGGCTTTCATACAAAACAGGTCAAGGCCGTTTTCCCTGGGTGCTCAATGGGAAAAAAGCAGGGGGATGGAAACGCCATCCCCCTTGGGTGAATCACAACTATGTTATGCTGTCAAAATCTACAGCGGAAGATCCACAACGTTTCTCTTGCCGGTCTCTGCGTGCAGCACGTGCACGGCACAGCCCAGTCAGGGGTCGTAGGAACGGATCAACCGGCCGACGTTCACCGGGTTGTCGGGATCGGGCACGGGAACGCCGATGAGGGCCTCTTCCATGGGGCCTCTGACGCCCATGTCGTCCCTGGGATTGGCGTTCCAGATGGTTGCCGATGTGATCTGGTAATTGCTGATGACCCTATCCTTGATGTCAATGTAGTGGAGCAGCGCACCCCGGGGGGCCTCTGTCAGGCCAAGACCCTCTGCAGATTCAGGTATGGGGGCGGAAACAAAGGTCTCTTTTCCGGGTTCGGCCTCGGTGAGCCACTGCTCCACGGCTTTGGCCACAAGCAGTGTCTCTTCGGCCCGGGCAACGTGTCTGCCGAGGATGGAGAAGGCGGCATCGCCAATGTCCCTGACCCGTTTAACGCCAAGGGCATTCTGGCCGGTTTTGGACAGCTCGGGATTGGTAATCCACATTCTGGCCAGTGGGCCCGCCTCGTGGGGCTTGTCGTTGAACCGGGGGGACTTGATGAAGCTGTAGCCCGACTCTTTTTCAGGAGCGGGAACCGTCTTGCCCTCGGTGGGGTTGAGGCCTGTTGTGGAGTCCTCAAAATACGAGTGCTTGACATATTCTTTGATTTTTTCCGGATCAAAGGGGGTGTCCTTGCCGTCGGTGTAAGCACCGGCCTTGAGCAGGGTGTTGCCCTCATCGTCCATGGGAAAAACCCCGAAGGCGATGCAGTTCTTGTGTCCGGCGCCTGTTTTGAGAAGATCTCCGTAGGGACCGGCGAGAAGATAGACCAGGGGCAGGTACTTCTCTTCAATGAATTTCCTTACCTTTTTAAACCGCTCCCCATAGGCGTTGAGTTTTTCCCGGGTGGGAATCTCCGTTGTTCCGCCGACAACAATGCCTTGGACATGGGGCATCTTGCCGCCGAGCAGGGCCACCATCTCGTGGCACACCTTTCTGATATCAAGGGCTTCAAGGTACTGATCAACGCCCACGGCATTGGTTGCCTTGTCTACCCGGACATCGTTGTTTTTATAGCGTGGAATGAAGGGGGCCACATCGGGTCCATTGACGTAGTCAAGGGCGGCAAGGTGGTAAAAATGGAGAATGTGGGACTGGAGAAAATTGGCCCCGAGGATCAGGTTCCGTGAAATTCTCCCGTTTTTGGTGAGTTTCACCCCAAAGGCGTCATCCAGTGCCAGGCTCGACGCCGTGGCATGGGCCGTGGGGCAGACCCCGCAGATCCTCTGGACAATCTGGGACGCGTCCCTTGGGTCCCTTCCCTTGAGTATGGTTTCAAAGCCCCGGAACATGCCGCCGAATATCCTTGCGTCAACGACTTTGCCGTTTTTCACTTCAACTTCTGCCTTGAGGTGGCCCTCGATCCTTGTGACAGGATCAATGGCAACCTTTACTTTTTTTCCAGTGGCACCTGCTGGAACAGCTTCTGGTGTACAGCCAGCCATATAAAAACCTCCCTGGTTTTATTTGTCGTTCTGATTTATAAGCTTTCATAGAAAGGGGAAGATGAGTCTGGAAATCCCGGGTTTGTACACCCGATGCAGACGGCATTCTCCACGCACCAGTTCATGCCGCTGTTCCATTTTCGCCGGAAGCAGTCTGCATAGGTGTCAGGGCCCTTGCAGCCGATTTCAATGCGGCAGCCCTTTTTGTCGGTAAAGGTCTTGCTGTAGATGCCCTGGTCGTAATAGTCAAGGTAGGGGCAGTTTTCGTGGATGTTTTCACCGAAAAAGACTACAGGGCAGTTGTAGCTGTCAAGTTCCGGCATGCCCTTGGTGAGCAGGTGGGCAATGGTGCCGACGATCCAGTCCGGGTGGGGCGGGCAGCCGGGAATGTTGATAACAGGGGTTTTGATGCCAAATTTTTTAAATACCCCCTCAACACTGGTGGCTTCGGTGAGGTTGCCCCTTGCCGCGGGAATCCCGCCAAAGGCGGCGCAGGTGCCGACGGCAAGGACACTGCCGGCTTTTTTTCCAAGCTCTTTTGCCATCTCCAGCATGGTGATCTCGTGGTGGCCTCTCTCGCCGACCACGCAGTATTTGCCATTGGCTGCCATGGGGATGGAACCTTCGATGACCAGTGAAAATTTCCCCTTGTACGCTTCGGCGATCCTGTAGAGGTTGTCAATGGCTGTTTCCCCTTCACTTGCCATCACCGTCGGGTGGTACTGCAGGCTGATGATATCCAGCAGAACTTTTTTGATTGACGGATCAACACTGTTCAGCAGGGAGACTGAGCAGCCGGTACACCCCTGTCCCTGAATCCAGACCACGGGGTGGTTTTCAAGTCCCTTCTCCAGCGCAGAAACAAGAGCAGGGTTTAAAATCTGTGAAAGTCCCAGGCCGGCAGCGGTTCCTGTAAGGCCTTTGAGGAAAGACCTCCGGGAAAAACCGCCTGGTTCATTGGCGTTTTCCTGTTGTTCGTCAGGTGAGTTCTGTTTTTCTTTCAATGGCACCTCCTTGATGCTGTTAAAAGGTTACTCATAACTTGATGTTGTTAAAGGTTCCAGAATAATAATGGCAGGCCCGTTTTATCAGAGTCTGCCCTATAATAACACATGTACATGTGTAACGTATTCGAAAATAGCCGGTTCAAACACCTGAATGGGCAAACATGCAGACTGAATCCCCTCCGACTGAATCCCATCCTTTAGTTTAGAGACAAAGTTGACACTTATACTAACAAGTTTTTTGTATGTCAACTGCTATCATAATAATTTTAATTTTGTTTCAGCATGGGAATGTTGTTTACCCTGTCCAGATTCGGTTCCAGGTTCGACAGGGCTTCGCCACTGGTGTTGATGGGTTTTTCCTGAAAAATCAGCTCCTGGCAGGGTCATGTGCGCGGTGTTGATTGGATTTGACCCGGGGTGAAAAAAATAAAAAATAGGTTTGACAGAAAAAAAATCATCTGGTACTGATATCTTTTATCTTATCGTGTAAATTATATTTAGAGACTGAGCGGTATTTAGGGGCCGAGTGGAGTTCAATGGTATCGTGGGGGGGGCAGTAGCAAAAGCTGGCTGTCTCTTTTAAATTTCGGTCCAAGGAGATCTGGTGACAACGGAGATTTACAGAAAGAAAATTTTAATTTTCGGGTGCGGCAA
>JAWOGI010000077.1:0-9416 GCA_046496975.1 Desulfobacteraceae bacterium
TCTTCGTTGGGACAAGGTTTACATAGCTCGTTATGCGCACCTTGCCCCGCCTTGAAAACAAATAAAAATTCGGCACAATATGCACAACTTATTTTAACTTGCTACCTTAGCAATGCACACAAATATAATGGGTCCCAATAATAATCAGA
This sequence comes from Desulfobacteraceae bacterium, assembly GCA_046496975.1. GTDB lineage: Bacteria > Desulfobacterota > Desulfobacteria > Desulfobacterales > Desulfobacteraceae > DATFJZ01. The sequence goes on from JAWOGI010000077.1 coordinate 150, forward strand.
AGAATGAGGCCTTTTATGGCTTCTCTTTTTAAAGTGACAAAAAAGAATCCCATGGGGGTAAATGTTTTTTTTGGGGAAATTTCAGATAAGTATTGACAAGCTTTGCATCGTGGTGTAATTATTTGGACTCAAAGTAATTGATCGCCAAAAAAATGGCAGTCAGAAAAAACGGCTGCCTGGCAGTAACCAATAATGATGCCAGATGAAACATCTGCAACCAAAAGACCCAAAAGAGGAACCCAATGAAACAGTCAAATACCCTTTGGAAAGCGACCTATGATGCCGACACCCCTGAAGAGATGCTCCACGCCTACAGCGGCTGGGCCAGTGATTACGACCACGACACGGTCAAGGGCATGGGTTATGTCGGTCCGACCCTTTCGTTTGAACAGCTGGACACCTATTTGGATTCCAAAAACGCCAGGGTCCTTGACGCCGGCTGCGGCACCGGTCTCGTTGGAGAGATCATGAAGGATCAGGGGTACTCCAAAGTGGATGCCATGGACCTTTCCAGGGAGATGCTTGCCGAGGCGGAAAACAAAAATGTGTACAACAATGTGTTCAAGGCAGACATGAGCAAGCGGCTGGATATCGATGATAACAGGTATGACGCAATCATCTGCGTGGGAACCTTTACCTACGCCCATGTGGGACCCGAGGCGTTCAAGGAGATGGTCAGGGTGACAAAACCCGACGGCCACATCGTCTTCACCATACGGGACGGCGCATACCAGGAGTACAACTACCGGGAAACCATGGTAAAGCTGGAAGCGGACAAAACCTGGGAGCTTCTCGAAATGCGCCAGGAAGATTACCTTAAAAAAGAGAATGTCACAGCAAACTACTGTGCCTATCGAGTAAGGGGAGATCATTAAGATGCATAAAAAATCGGACAACAAGGTATTGAACAAGGTTTACACGGCAACCAACCACGAAGAGCTCATGGATGCTTACAAGGACTGGGCCGTTGATTACGACAAAGACACCGTGGACAATTTCGGTTATGTGGCTCACATTGCCAGCGCCAAAACCCTGGCCGACGTTTTGAAGAATCCGGATGCGTATATCCTCGATGCCGGCTGCGGCACCGGCCTGGTGGCCGAAAAACTCTCTGAAATGGGGTATAAAAACATAGATGCCCTTGACTACTCCCGGGAGATGCTGGAGGAGGCCAGGAAGAAAGGGTTTTACAAGGATTATATCCAGGCCGATCTGGCAAAAGAGCTGGCCATTGAGAAAAGCAAGTATGACGCGGTTGTCTGCACCGGCACCTTTACCTACGGCCACATCGATGCCGAGGGGTTCAACCGGCTGATCAAGATCACAAAGCCCGGCGGCATCAATTGCTTCACCATCAGGGACGGTGCCTACCAGGAGTACGGCTACAGAGACCGCATGGTGGACCTTGAAAAGAACAAGGTCTGGGAGCTTCTCGAAATGAAGGACGAAACCTATTTTACAAACGATGCCGTAAAGTGCAAGATGTGCACATACAAGGTGTGCTGAACCTGGCAAAAGAGGTGAATGAATCAAACAGAAGCACACTGTCGTCAGGGCGCAGGGGTCCCCCCTTGCGCCCTGAACTTATTTCTCCTGATCGTCTCATTGTTTCTCAATCCGGTCAGTTCCTCAGCGACGGGGCATGAGCTCTCCCTTTTTTTTCTCTCCTCTTTTCTCAGGCCGGGTGTCTTGTTTTCTCTGGCCGTGCGTCTTGAGTTTTACCAGCTTTTTCCCCTCACCCCCCTGCCCCGGAAGCAGGCATGGTACTTTCATGTATGGATAAGGAGCGTGGAAATGATGGGAAAGTGCATTTCTCCTTGAACTATTGCCGGCTCCATGTTAAAAACCTACGGTAAAAAAATCCTGAGGCTTGGACAAAAAAGGAGAGAGGAGGTTATAAATCCCCGTGAAACGAACCGTTTATCCAGCAAAAAAAAAAAAAGAGCTTGCGGCAGGAGTCTGTCTGGTACTTTTTTTCGCTGTCATTGTCTTTTCTGCTGAATACACCTGCTCTATCACCTGCAATGCATCTTCCCTTGGCCACAGGCCTGATGTCAATTTCCTGGACCAATACCACGACATGCACATGGACCTGGTTGACTGCATGAACTGTCACCATGACTATGAAAACGGTGAAAACGTGTTAACCCTGGACGCACTTGAATACGGAGAGGCAGAAACACGGTGCCGGACATGCCATACCCCGGAATCGAAAATAAGCGGTTCAGAAGCCTTCCATGGCCAGTGCCTCCCGTGCCACGACACTATGAGAGCAAAGGATAAAACCATAAATGCCAGCCTCTGCGGCGAGTGCCATGCCCAAAAGGAGAGATCGTGATCAAGGGACAGAGAAAACCGTTAAAAGAGATCGAGGAAATTCTCCGGCCCTTCAGGAGGGTGCTGACCCTCGGCTGCGGCGGGTGCGTTTCCATCTGCCTTGCCGGCGGCCAGAAAGAGGTCTTTCTCCTCAACGATCAGCTGAAACGGACGTTCAAAAACGAAAACCGAGCCACAAAGATAGACGGATACACCATCGAACGACAGTGCAGCATGACATTCCTCGATGAACTGGACGAAATGGCAGAAGATTACGACTGCCTGCTCTCCATGGCCTGCGGGGCAGGGGTTCAATACCTTGCCGAAAAATTCCCTGAAAAACCCGTTTTCCCGGCCATCAACACCATGGCCATAGGCATTGACAGGCAGATCGGAGTGTACGAGGAGAGGTGCCGGGCCTGCGGTGAATGTGTGCTGGCCTATACCGGAGGGATATGTCCGGTTACCCGTTGTGCCAAGGGGCTGTTCAACGGGCCCTGCGGAGGAACCAGCAAAGGCAATTGCGAGGTGAGCAGCGACATTCCCTGTGCCTGGCTGGAGATCTACCAGCGGCTCAGCGCCCAGGGTCGGCTGGAGGATATCCACAAGCTCCAGCCCCCCATGGAATGGCAGAACCAGGTCCAGCGGACCATCATCAACGTCAACGGGAAATGACCCGCTGACCCGGCGAATAATTCTTATATCCCAAACATAGAGGCATCGGTAACTCTCCATGGAAGCAGTAACAATTTTTGATTTCTGGTATGATCTTGCCAGGGGCCCCCTGGTGTGGATCTCTTTTGGAATTTTTCTTATGGGCAGCGTATACCGGTCCATGCAGATACTTGCGTTGACCAGAATCAGAGGGTCCGGCCAGGAAGTGCCTGACCGCACGATCAAGGACGTCCCATGGGTTTCTGTCCAGGCAGATGAAAAAAAAGGGGTATACCAAAGGTTCGTAATGCCCCTGAAGTTTACCGTTTTCGGCCGCCATCCCGTTTTCATCACGGTGACCTTCATTTTCCATCTTCTCCTTTTTGCTGCCCCGCTCTTTCTTCTGGCCCATAATATCCTGCTTGACAATGCCCTGGGCATCAGTTTTTTCTCCTTTTCCGAACAGACCAGCAATACCATGACCGTTGTACTGCTTGCCTGTATCCTGTTTTTCCTTTTGAGACGATTTTTTCTCCCAGGGGTCCGGGCCATCACCTACCTGGAGGACTACATGATGCTTTTGATGGTCACGCTTCCTTTTTTGACCGGTTTTTTGGCCTTTCACCAGATATTTGACTATCAGTGGATGATTACCCTTCATATGGGAACGGGCCTTGTGATGATAGCTGCTGCCCCTTTTACCAAAATTTTTCACATGATTTTTTTCTTTTTCGGCCGTTTTCTCATTGTCAGCGAGCACTCCATGGGCCGGGGAAGCCGAACCTGGTAAGATCAGCGGAGCATGAGCAGCGTGTTCACAACAAAGCCAGGGTCCCAGACGCAAAGCCAAGTCGAATTAGAGGCAGGAGACAAATGAAACAACCAGGCAGAACCGGAATCGATGCCGAACAGATCAATGCCCAGCTGAAAAAGCGCAAAAACAAGATGAAGCTCTCCCTGGGCGCCTGCGCCCGCTGCACCCTGTGTGCAGACAGCTGCTTTCTGTTCCATGCAAACCATGAAGACCCCACTTACATGCCTTCCTACAAGGTGATCAATTCCATTGGTCGCCTCTACAAACGCAAGGGCAGAATAACCAGGCCGGAACTCGAACAGATCCAGGAGCTTGTGTGGAACAAATGCGTTCTCTGCACACGCTGCTACTGCCCCTTCGGCATTGACATTCCCGACATGATAGCCTTTGCACGATCCATCTGCCGCAGCCAGAACGTGCTGCCAAAGTTTGGCCAATAGAAAACATTTCTGCCCGTCCCTTTTCTTTCTGGACAATTTATGGTATTGCTCAGGCGTTTTTGGTGTATGGTCATAACATCGGCCACTGGTTTTAGTTGGCGGGTCAACGGGGTCAGGCTTTTGTTATTGACGTTATCGGACAAAAAAGCACAATCAAACCATAAAGAAAGGAAGCATGTCCCGGAATTCAGGAGTTATCATTTTTTTGCTGGTGCTGGTCTGCGGTGTCTCCTGTGACACCGCCCCGGAAAACAGACAGTCCACCGGCAATAGAGCCGGCGTGTCAGACGGGCAGATCCTCATCGGATCTTCCCTGGCCCTGGGAGGCCATGCCGGTTATCTTGGCACCCGGATGCTTGAGGGTGCCAGGGCCTATATCCGCCATGTCAACGACAGCGGCGGCATCCACCAGCGAAAGATCAAAGTCATTGCCAGGGATGACCGGTACGACCCGGCAACCTGCCTGTTCAACACCCAGCAGTTGATCATCGATGACGGGGTCTTCGCTTTGTTCTGCTATGTGGGCACCCCCACCACGGTGAAGATCATCCCCCTGGTAACGGAAGCGGCCATTCCCGTTGTGGGCATGTTTACCGGTGCAAGCCGGCTGCGGAAACCGGTAAACCGATACCTTATCAATATCCGGGCCTCCTACTACCAGGAGACCCGGGCTGCCGTGGACTTTATTGTGCAGGAACAAGACCTTTCCCGGGTGGCTGTCTTTTACCAATACGATGAATACGGGTTTGACGGTCTCAGGGGGAGCGAGCTGGCCCTGAAAGAACACGGTTTAAAGCCCGTGGCAAAGGGCTCCTATATCCGGGGAACGAAAAATGTAGAAAAGGGGCTGGACAAGATCATCGCCTCCAAAGCCCAGGCCGTTGTCATGATCGGCACCTATGACGTCTGCGCCCGATTCATACAGCTTGCCGAACAGAAGGGGTTTTCCCCCCTGTTTTACAATGTCTCGTTTGTCGGCTCCGAAGAGCTTGCCCGGCGGCTCGGCAACACAGACCAGAAGGTGCTGGTCACCCAGGTGGTCCCGCCTCCGGCACCAGACGTAAACCAGAATCGGAATACTCAAGGTGTCCAGCAGTATACACGGCTGATGCAGCGGTATTACCCCGGCAGCAGACCCAATGTTGCCGGCCTTGAAGGGTATATCAATGCCAGGGTGCTTGTGGAGGGGCTGAAGAGAGCCGGCAGAGACCTTACACGGACAAAATTCATCAACGCCATAGAATCTATAAAATCCCTTGACCTTGGTATTTCAAACCGGATCTCCTTTGGCAGAAGGGACCACCAGGGACTTGACAGGGTCTACTTCACCCGGATCGAAAACGGAAAACTGGTGCTGGTAAAATGAGAAGCAGAATCGAGCAGTTAAGCCTTAAAAACAAGATATTCATCTCATTTCTCGGATTCATCCTCCTTGTCAGCGTCATTATAGCTTTGTTCACCCGATGGCTGCTCATCTCCAGCCTCACCGACCAGCTGATCACCAGGGGCACGGGCATCGCCCAGAGCACGGCGGAAAAATCCCGGGGATACATCCTGACCCGAAACAAAGCAGAACTGACCTCCCTTGCCTTTGACGCCAGGGTGGGAAACCGGAAGAAGATCGTACTCTACCTGGTCATCATGGACGGCAGCGGTGAAATCCTGGCCCACACCTTCACTTCAAAGAGGTCAGAACTCAGTGCCGCGGCACACAGGCCGAAGAATCCTCTGGATATCGAAACGACCCCGTTTACTGCCGATGACTCTGCCTATCATGTATCTGTGCCGGTCAAGGAGGGGATCTACACCATTGGATCGGTCCATGTGGGCCTTGACAAGCAGCATTTTCAGAGGCTGACGGCAAAGCTGCGGTTTCTTTTTATCAGTTTTCTTTCCGTTGTGACCATTATTTTTTTTCTGTTGAGCAACTATGTGGCCCGTTTCATCATCAAACCCATTTCAGCCCTGATCCGGTACAGCGATGAAATTTCCAAGGGAAACTACGACATTGTTCCGGAAAACAAACTGCAGAGCGCCGCTGAAAGGGATGAAAAAGATGAATTGAAAAAACTCACCACCTCCTTCATCAACATGACCGCTGCCATCAGAAGTTCCCGCATCAAACTCAAGGAGTCGGAAGAGAAATACCGTTCCCTTTTCACCAGCGGTCCCAATCCGATTTTTGTCATTGACAGGCACTCCCTTGAGATTATCGATATGAACCCCAAAGCAGTGGAGATGTTCGGCTATGGGGCCGACGAGCTCAAGGGGGTTCACTTTTCAAAGCTTGGCAGTCTTGGAAAGGAGAACTTTTCCGGCGACTACCCCGAAGGAACCGCCTCCTTTGTCAGTTCCAAGGTGAAATTTTACACCAGGAGCAGCCGGTCCATCTACATGAACCTCCACGCAAGCCCTGCCCGGTACAAGGAGAAAGATGCCCTCATCGTTGCCGCTGCGGACATCACAGAACTCCTTGAAAAGGATACCCAGCTGATCCAGGCAAACAAGATGACCAACCTTGAAAAGATGTCCGCCGGCATTGCCCACGAGCTCAACCAGCCCCTCAACGCCATCAAAATGGGCAGTGAATTTTTAAACCTGATGACAGAGAGGAAAAGCGCCACGCTAAAACAGCAGGACCTGAAACAGGTGGCCGGGGAGATCAGCGCCCAGGTAACCCGATCCGCTGAAATCATACAGAGGCTGAAGACCTTCAGCAGAAAGTCTGACTTTGCAAGGGAGATCATTGACATCAACAACTGCATCAAATCGGTGAACAACATTGTCGGCAGGCAGCTCAAACTCCAGAACATCCAGCTGGAACTCTTCCTTGACAACACCATCTCACCGGTGCTGGCCCACAACAACAGAATGGAACAGGTAATATTCAACCTGGTGGCCAATGCCAGGGATGCGGTGATCGAAAAAACGGAAACAGCCGGACCGGAATTTTCCGGTGTGATCTCCATCTCCACCTGGTTTGACGGAAAGAATGTGGCGGTCACCATTGCCGACAACGGCACCGGGATACCTCCCGGGGAGAGAGACAAGATTTTTGAAACTTTTTTTACCACCAAGCAGATGGGAGAGGGAATGGGACTTGGTCTGCCGATCATTCGCGGCATCATCAGGGACTACAACGGCACCATTTCCCTGGAAACCGAAGAAGAAAGGGGAGCCTCGTTTCACATACTGCTGCCGGCCCTGTCCAGGTAGTTGCCCGGAAAAGGACCCATACCCCCGAACATCGGGTTCTATAAATCAGTGGCTGAACTAAAAGGCCATGGAAGCAATAAAACAGACCAGGTCTAAAACCTAAAACCCCCATTACAGGAGCTTTGTTGCCATGCTAACCATACTTGTCATTGACGATGAAAAACCCACCCTCTCCATGTTTAAACTTTTCCTTTCCGCCTATGGATACACTGTGTTTACCGCAGAAAACGGAGAGGACGGCCTGGCGATTTTTCGGGAAAAAAGACCAGATATCGTTTTTACAGACCTGAAGATGCCCGGCATGGACGGCCTTGAGGTGCTGGCAAAAATTCACTCGTCGGGCATCACCACCCAGGTGGTTATGATCACAGGCCACGGTGATATTGACAAGGCGGTGGCCGCCCTGAACCTGGACGCTGCCGATTTCATCAACAAGCCCGTGGAGCGGGAAGCCCTTGACGCGGCACTGCTCCGGGCCGAGTCAAGAATGGACGCCCGGGGAGCCCAGCCCTTTGAGCTGGCAAGCAGAATCGAAGAAAAAATTTTTCACCTTGAAATACGAGGCAGGATTTCGAGACACTGTGAACAGCCATTTGCAGAGGTGATCGGTGAAATTCCCGTGGATGAATGCAGTGAGGTGATCATCACCTTTCATGAAAATTTTACCATCACCAGAAACGGCCTCTCCTGCCTCAACGGATTTTTAAATCAGATCAGGCCCCTGTGTTCCCACATTACCCTTGACAACCTGTCGTTTAATTTTAAGCGCATCTTTGAGATGGTTGGACTCACACGCTATGCTAAGGTAGCAAGTTAAAATAAGTTGTGCATATTGTGCCGAATTTTTATTTGTTTTCAAGGCGGGGCAAGGTGCGCATAACGAGCTATGTAAACCTTGTCCCAACGAAGAAAACAGATAAAAAGGCAAGCAAGATGTATAAGTTATTTTTACTTGCTGCCTAAGATAAGTTCACAGTAAATCCAGGGCGGAAGCATATTATATTTTGCATTTCTTTATGGTTTCACTGACACGATTGAAAACATCCGTCAGGCGAAGAATCCCTACAATTTCGTCATCTTTTGTGACCAGCAGGGAATGGTGCTGTCCCATAACCAGTTGATGGATAGCTTCATCCAGGCCTTTTTTTTCATCCAAATATTCGCCATTTGTGGGAGTATGCATAAATGTTTTTACCTTCAAAGATGCCGCTTTGGCGCAGATATCATTCAAAGGCTTGTTCCACAGATCGTTCTGCTTGAAAATGGATCTACAATAATCAATGCTGTAACCATAACGTGACAATTGCCGGGACATGTCAATTTCTTTATATTTGGGTTCAAGCCCCTTTAACAGATCCAGCTGGCTGATCTTGCCCACAATTCTGCCCTGGTCATTGTAAACCAGAACAGCACGGTGACGGTAATGCAGCTCTTCATGTTCCTCCTGGGCTTTTTCCAGTGCGGTCACTGCATCGAACATGCTCGCATTTTCTGACACAGTGGCGTAATCAGCCAGTGGTATCATCATATCTTTAACAAATAAATCAGTCATGTTGCGCATCCTCAATAAGTTGTCTGGATTATTTTTCACTACCCTGCTTTACTTATTTTATATGAAAGTCGTGTAATTCCGGCAGCCGATTCGGGGTATTGCCCTACGCTCATGGAGCCAGGGCTCCTCTTCGAGTCACGCAGCCCGTCCATGGGCTGCTCCGAGGTGAGCGGCAGCTGTTTAGAGCATCCATGCTCACAGCTGCCGCTCAAAACCGCTACGGGCAAAACCCCGAACCGGCTGCCTCTAATTCGACTTGGCTCCGCGTCTACGAC
>JAWOGI010000102.1:0-9161 GCA_046496975.1 Desulfobacteraceae bacterium
GATACCTGCCTTGCCATGGGCAGGAGATGCTGGAGCCTGGACATGGATGACCGGCCTGAGACAAGGCCTGAGATTGAGCCCTGGTTCTGGGATCCGGAGCAGGAATGGGAAAACCTGCCCTTTTTCAATGCCAGAGAAAAGCCGGTGTTGATCATTTTCGATCCGCCCTATTTTGATAAAAAAGCCGGGGAGTATCCGGAAAAGAGCATTTCCGGGCTGTCAAAAACAGACTACCTTGCATTTTTAGAGCGGTTTTTGCTATTTTTAAAAAAGATAGCCAGGAAAGATGCCCGGCTTGCCTTTATCAATTCAGACTGGCGGGATTTTCAGAACTGCCCGGCCATGAAAGAGGATCGAAAAAAGGCGATTTTACTGACAGATTATTATGAAATGTTTAAAAAGTCAGGCTGGACCCTTGCCCATATCATCCAGGCCCCCATGTCTTCGGAGCGGTTCAGCGCCGGGGTTGTCTCCGCCATGCAGAAAAAAAAGATCCTCGGGGTCACCAGCCGGTACGTGATGTTTTTAAAATAAATTGTAAACCTCCGGAACACCTGCCATATTTCTTTAAAATGAGGATTTCATGTCATCAAATTGTAAAGGTGGTCATTATTTTTCAGGTGATCATAAAATGTCTCTTCAACCAGTAGAATAAGTAGGACTGGTTAACATCCCAGTGCAGGCGACAGCCAGGGCCAGGCGCGCCTGAACAACAGTGCCGATTTGAAAGTCATCAAATATTTAAAAGGTCAGTGGAAGCCCTGGCTACGCCTGATCGAAGCGTTCGCCAATGACCACGATTTGACAAACATCGCAATGAATGATAATTTTCAATAAAAACAATAGGATTTAACAATATGCAGAACGCCATCGAAATAAAACAACTTTCCAGAGAAGAAAAACTGAGGGTAATGGAAGCCATTTGGGAAGATCTGTCTAATGAAGAGGAACAGGTGGAATCTCCTGACTGGCACAAGAAAGCTTTGCAGGAAACAGAACGTCGACTTAGCACTGGACAAGAAAAGATCATGGACTGGCAAGATGCTAAAAAGGAACTCCGGAAACGATTCGAATGAAAATCAGGCTACTCTCTTCAGCACTGGATGATTTGTCTGAAGGTTGGTTGTTCTACGAGAAACAGGGTGAAGGGTTGGGAGAGTACTTCTTTGATTCTCTATTTTCTGATATTGATTCTTTGATGCTGTATGGTGGCATCCATCCAAAGTTTTTCGGCTATCATCGGATGTTGTCCAAGAGATTTCCTTACGCCATCTATTACAAGCTTGAAGAAAAATTGGTTGTTGTAGTGTGGAGAGTTCTGGACTTGCGCCGTGATCCCAAGAAGATCAGACAATCACTGAAGCCAGGGTGAACCAGTCGCTGCACTTGACCGTCAGGCCTGGCGGCCTTCCGGCAAGTGAGCTCTGCGTTATGGTTCAGAACCAAAGGAAGAAGAATGATCAGCATCCGAAGCTATAAAGAAGAAGATTGGCCAGAAGTTTGGGCGATTATAGAGCCAGTGTTTAGAGCTGGATCTACATACGTATTTTCGCCAGAAATAACAGAGGAAGAAACAAAGAAGGTATGGATTGATGCTCCTAAAGCCACCTATGTTTGTAGTGATGAGGATAATAATATTATTGGAACCTATTATATAAAACCTAACCAACCAGCACTTGGTTCCCATGTATGTAATTGTGGTTACATAGTTGATGAAAAGGCAAGAGGACGAGGTGTAGCATCGGCAATGTGCAAGCACTCTCAAGAAGAAGCCGCAAAACTTGAGTTTAAGGCTATGCAATACAACTTAGTGGTTTCTACAAATGAAGGTGCAATCAGGCTTTGGAAAAAACATGAATTCAAGGTGGTCGGCGTATTACCAAAGTCCTTTAATCATAAAGAGTTTGGCTTTGTAGATGCACTTGTCATGTACAAACAACTTGAAACATAACAAGGCCGCTCCAGCCGAGGCGCCAAAGGCGAGCGCGGCTGAGCATCAGCGTTAAATATTAAGAATAATTTGATTTAAAAGGATTTTGAATGAGCGTTCACATCATTTTTCATAAGCAATACTATAATTCAGATTATGCCATGGATTCTGCGGCTCTTTCGGGTCGCCTGGAAGGGATCATGGCCGTCATCAAATCCAAACCAGACATGTATCGCATCACAAAGCCGGAGCCAGCAATAGATACCGATATATTGAGAGCTCACGGCCAGGGTCAATTGAAAAACATTAAAAACAACCCCCTTCTTTACGAAATGGCGGCATTGGCAGCCGGAGGGGCTATTAAAGCGGCCCAAACCGCTTATGAAGGCAACCATAGTTTTGCTATAGTCCGACCACCGGGGCATCATGCCTCAGCCAACTCTTGCTGGGGATTCTGTTATTTCAATAATATGGCCATCAGCTTGCTCAAACTGTATTCCGAGGAAAAAATTCAGACTGCCTTTATCCTGGATTTTGACCTTCACACAGGTGATGGGAACATCAACATACTAAAAAAACGGAAAGACGGATTCCGGGTCACGATTCTTAACCCGGAATCAATGGACAGGGTAAATTATTTGAGTGAGGTTGAAAGGGTCATGGACAATTTGACTGATGCAGATATTCTGGCGGCCTCAGCAGGATTTGATCAGGGAATTGAAGACTGGGGAGGTCTTCTCTATCCAGAGGATTATAAGGAACTGGGCCGCATGATGAAACAAACGGCTGAAAGGCTTTGCCATGGCCGACGGTTTGCGATCCTTGAAGGTGGATACAACCATGAAGCGCTTGGGACGAATGTGGATGCGTTTTGCGAAGGGTTTGAATAAACGGCTAATTTTGTTGCACCGACTCGAAATTCTTGATCGTTAAAAAGGAGGTACCGGATTTATGAAACAAAACCAGATCCTGGATGTCCGCTCAGTGGATGAATACCTCGGCACCAAACTCAACGAGGGCCTGGTTTGAGTGGGGCAACAACGGTCTCTTCTTCCCGGTCGAGACACAAGCCCACCAACAACTGGTGAGCGGATTGCCCGGGGCGAGTGCGAAGGTCGATTTCCAAGGCGCCCCAGTTCCGAATCAAAAAGCTCCAAGAAGCGATGGCGCTGCCCCAGGCAGACAATTTTGAATATCTTCCTCAACTGCATTGGATCATGGATACTGCTCATATATTTCACTTGATTAAATGGAAGAATAATAGTACGATTTTCTGGGGTGTTGACTCTGATGTCTGAATTTTAGCTACCTTTCATATAAAAACACATGCAGCCGACGCTCGTTCCTCGCGCGTCTGATGTGTGGCGTTAGCTGAATAAAAACGAAACAACAACCAAAAGGAGAATAATGATGAATGACGACAAGAAAAAACTCACCACGAATGCCGGAGCTCCTGTACCGGACAACCAGAACGTCATGACCGCTGGCCCTCGCGGTCCGCAACTGCTGCAGGATGTCTGGTATCTGGAAAAAATGGCTCACTTCGATCGTGAGGTTATTCCGGAACGGCGGATGCACGCCAAGGGCTCAGGGGCCTACGGGACCTTCACCGTTACCCATGACATCACTAAATACACCCGGGCCAAGATTTTTTCCGAGATCGGCAAGAAAACCGAGATGTTCGTACGATTTTCCACCGTGGCCGGAGAACGCGGAGCTGCAGACGCCGAACGCGACATCCGGGGTTTTGCACTTAAGTTCTACACCGAGGAGGGCAACTGGGATATGGTGGGCAATAATACGCCCGTCTTCTTTCTCCGGGATCCGCTCAAATTTCCGGACCTTAACCATGTCGTCCATCGTGACCCTCGTACCAACCTGCGTAGCGCTAAAAACAACTGGGATTTCTGGACATCCCTGCCAGAGGCATTGCATCAGGTGACTGTGGTCATGAGTGACCGCGGCATCCCGGCAAGCTTTCGCAATATGCATGGATTCGGCAGCCATACATTCAGTTTTATCAACGCCCAAAACGAGCGTTACTGGTGCAAATTCCATTTCCGCACTCAACAGGGCATCAAAAACCTCACCGATGCGGAAGCTGAGGCGGTGATCGGTAAATGCCGTGAAAGCAATCAACGCGACCTTTACTACAGTATCGAGAATGAGGATTTTCCACGCTGGACCATGTTTGTCCAGATTATGACCGAGGAGGAGGCCACCAATCTTCCTTACAATCCTTTTGATTTGACCAAGGTCTGGTACAAAAAGGATTTTCCGCTGATTGAGGTGGGCTCTTTCGAGCTTAACAAGAACCCGGAAAACTATTTTGCCGAGGTCGAACAGTCGGCCTTCAATCCGGCCAGTGTGGTGCCGGGCATCAGCTTTTCACCCGACAAGATGCTTCAGGGCAGGCTTTTTTCCTATGGTGACACCCAACGTTACCGGTTAGGAGTAAACCATCACCTCATCCCAGTGAACAAGGCCCGCTGCCCCTTCCACAGTTATCACCGCGACGGCCAGATGCGGGTGGACGGCAACTATGGTTCAACCCTCGGCTACGAGCCCAACAGCTATAGTGAGTGGCAGGAACAGCCCGATTTCTCCGAGCCTTCTCTGGAATTGAGCGGAGCGGCAGCCCATTGGAACGCCCGCGAGGATGACAGCGACTACTTTACCCAACCGGGCAAGCTCTTTCGCCTAATGAGCAAAGAACAACAGGAGGCCCTGTTCGGCAACACTGCTCGGGCCATGGACGATGCACCGGAAATGATCAAGATTCGCCACATCGACAACTGCCTTAAGGCCGACCCTGCCTATGGGGAAGGAGTGGCTAAGGCCTTAGACATTTCGCTTAACAAAGTTCAAAAGTAGAAAAACGTCAGCTGACGTGGATTATGCTGCCTTGGATTTCGGCGTTTGCCTTCATGAGGATTCTTATGGGCAATTCTGCTACTTGCCTCGGCAGCTTATCAAACTCAACCGTCATGGGCAGTGAAAACACAACCGGCTGGGGAAGGGTGCTGTCGGTGATGTCCTGGTACCACTTCAGGGTGTGGCTGGATGAGCCGTTGCAGGCGATCTGCATGTCAGGATGGCCGAGGAGGCCGTTGTGGATACCGTAAAACAGCACGACCACGGCAGCCAGTGTCAGCAGGAAACCGGCACCAGTGACGGCAGCCAGTGCATGGCCGTTCCCGGCAGGGGCACGGCAACACTGTCGTGGAGAGAATGCACCTCCATTACTATGCTGAGACTGTTTGCGTCCATGGCCAGGGGCATGCGGGGATTGACAGCGCAGTGGGGGGCGCATTGGAAACAAAAAAAGACAGGGTTGGCGGGTAATGGTGTATTTTTTAAGACGGTCTGCGCCACTTTCAAACGTATGTCGGTTAAGGAAAGCAACCTGTGTCCCAAAAGCTTTCGGTTTACGCCGCCCGGCCCCTCAGCTCACCGTTCGGCGGATAAAAAATATTAATTGACATAGCATGCATGCCGTGTTACCAGGAACACATGATACGATCGTTTAAAAATCAAGGTACTGAAGATATTTTCAATGGTAAAAACAGTAAAGTTGCCCGAAAGTTATGTCCACGTGATATATGGAAAATTGCAGCCCGAAAGCTGGAGCAGGTTGACGCTGCAAGAGATCTTGATGATTTAAAAGTTCCCCCGGGAAATCATTTGGAGGCACTGTCCGGCAATCGTGAGGGGCAGCATAGCATTCGGATCAATGATCAGTATCGAGTATGTTTTGAATGGAATTCTGATAATGCAGACAATGTTGAAATTGTCGATTATCATTAATAATTTAGGAGAATATCATGGTTAGAATTCCAAAATTTAGGGAACCGACACATCCTGGAGAGATGCTCATGGAAGAATTTTTGATTCCAATGTCAATAACTCAGCGTGATTTGTCCAAAGCAATTCATGTTCCTTACCAGCGGATTAATGAAATTATTAATGGACGACGAGGAATTTCGCCCAGTACCGCTTTACGTTTAGCAAAGTTTTTCAATATGTCAGAAGATTTTTGGATGAACTTACAGCTTCGTTGGGACCTGTATCGTGCGAAGCGTTCAGAAGAAGAAAAATTACAAATGATAAGGCCCTACATTTCCTCTGAATATACAGCTCATCTTTAAAAGGCCGCGCCGCACCCGACACTTCACAAAACGCCAAAAAGCGTGCGCCTGTGAGTTTTCTGTTGGCTCTCTCAGGATAAAGACCGAATGAGTTCCGTTTTAAGAATTTCTGGAGAATCATTGGACGTTGAAGCATTGCTATCAAGCTGATAAAAAAACATTGGCCAATGTGATGGTCGCGTGGTAAAAGTTTGCCAACAACTTGCAGTTTTTATATGAAAGTCGTGTAATCCCGGCAGCCGATCCGGGGCATTGCCCTACGCTCATGGAGCCAGGGCTCCTCTTCGAGTCACGCAGCCCGTCCATGGGCTGCTCCGAGGTGAGCGGCAGCTGTTTAGAGCTTCCGTGCTCACAGCTACCGCTCAAAACCGCTACGGACAATG
Source organism: Desulfobacteraceae bacterium (assembly GCA_046496975.1). Classification (GTDB taxonomy): domain Bacteria; phylum Desulfobacterota; class Desulfobacteria; order Desulfobacterales; family Desulfobacteraceae; genus DATFJZ01. The sequence goes on from JAWOGI010000102.1 coordinate 6,462, forward strand.
CCCCGGACCGGCTGCCTTTGCATCGGACTTGGCTCCGCGTCTACGATCCATGCTTTGGTGTGCCCACAGGGCATGACCGTTATAAAGGAAATAGATCCGCAGTCGAGATATTTGTGGCCATTGTCAATCTGGACTGCCAGTTTGAGCTGGTTCCTGCCGATCAAGGGTGCGGTTGCTCTCCTCTTCTCCGGTTCTTTTTTTACCGGATCGCATGAACCGTTTCATGTCAATCTTTCGCCACAGGCCGTCACTGCTGTAGCACTCCCAGCCCCAGCGCAGCCATTTCATCAGAGCAAAGGCGATCCACAGGGCCCAGGCCAGAATCAAACCCCTGTAAACCGTCATGGGCAGTGAAAACACAACCGGCTGGGGAAGGGTGCTGTCGGTGATGTCCTGGTACCACTTCAGGGTGTGGCTGGATGAGCCGTTGCCGGCGATCTGCATGTCAGGATGGCCGAGAAGGCCGTTGTGGATACCGTAAAACAGCACGACCACGGCAGCCAGTGTCAGCACCGGCAAAAGAATCTGGAGAGCGTTAAAAGCCCCATCGGACAGGCCGCCCCCGCTCTTTTTTCTCAACCCCAAAGCGATGAGCCAGCAGGCAACCGGCACCAGGGTCAACACCGATGCCTGGGTCAGGCCAAGTCCCAGAAGGAACCAGTGATACCCCTTCAGCGGCGTGATTGTCAACCTGCCCAGTGCAAACGAGATCAGCAGCAGCACCAGAAGAGTGCTCCAGAACAGCACGGCAGGTCCGACATAGGGGCCTTTGCAGAACAGTATCCACCTGTTTTGGGGCATTTTGATGGATGTGTGTGCGTCGACACTGGCAATCCCCGCATCGATCTCTGGCGCCTTGAAGCGAAATCCCATTTCTTCGGGGGTCTGCCAGAAAAGTGTTATCTCCTGGTGGCCGGGTAGGATGGAGAGGGTCACCCGGTTTCCTTCCTGGTTGAAGGGGTGCGGTCTGTTGTTCTTCACAAGCTTCTGCAGCTTGGAATGCTCAGGCAGGGTTATGGTGTGCCTGCTTCCTCTGCTGCTTCGCAGGGAGAGACGAAGCCGGCCATTGATCATCCTGCTGCCGGGGGTCAGTTTTGTTACGCTTTTTTCCATGGTGTATGTCTGACCGGAGACCCCCTGGGGGCGGGAAATGGCGATCTGGAGCTTTTCACCGGGCCACGGCCTGAACTGGGGAAACCATTGTTTTTTTTCGTTTTGATGATGAATGGGAGGAATCCCCTGAATCTCGGCATGCCACATGGTTCCAATGTCAAGCTTCCACACCTCGGAGAACTCCAGGGTGTCGGATGCCTCCAGGACCAGGCGGGACTTTTTCTCAAGGGTGGAGACCCACCGGGCCGAGGTCTGTTCCGGCCCCAGGTGAACCAGAACCCTGCCGTTTTTCACCTCGACATCCGAAGTGACCGATTCTCCCTGGAGCAGGGGAACGCCGATGGCAACGGCCGCCCCTTTGGGGGTCTTTCGCCTAACCATTGTCTCTGTCTGCCATGTCAGTCCCAGATGCAGCACACGGGTGATTTCGATAAACGAAGGCAATAGGTCGGTCTCAAATCCTTCTTTCTCCTCTGTTTCTCTTTTTGTCCGGGTCAATTTAAGCTGTTCATCCACACGTCCGTTTGCGTGGAGCCCCTCCACCTTCCATCCCCTGGCCCTGACGGCAACATGGTTGGGTTGCAGCAGAAAGGGGAGTTCCACACTGTTCCTCCGGGGCAGTTTTCCTTTCAGATCGATTCTGTGAATGCCCTTTGGCAGTGGAATCCACAGGTGCCCTGTCATGGGATCTCTGTACAGGCCCGACGACTTGTTCCCGTTGACAAGCACCAGTGACGGCAGCCAGTGCATGGCCGTTCCCGGCAGGGGCACGGCAACGCTGTTGTGCAGAGAATGCACCTCCATTGCTATGCTGAGACTGGTTTCGTCCATGGCCAGGGTCATGCGGGGATTGACAGCGCAGTGGGGGGCGCATTGGGGCTGTTTTTTTTCAATGAGTTTGGCTTTGAGTTCACTGAGAAGTTTTTCCGGGGGAAAAGAGGTCTCTGCACCGGCAGGCAGGGCAGGGGCCAGGACAACAAAAAAAAGAACAAGAAGCCCCATGGCGCCGGGAGCGAAACCGCCGGGTTTTAAACGGGAGAGGTCAACGCCTTTCGATCTGGATATCCTGATGCCGCAGAGCCCTGCGGTGAGCAGCCCAAGGAGGATCACCCGCACAAATCCCAAAATCATGTTGAGACGCGGTGAGATGAAGATAAATTTCATGGTTTCCCCCTGCTGAACAGGTCCATTCCAGGAGAACCCTATACTGTTCCATCGCCATGTGGGCATGCCGGCTCCGGTCTGTATCCGGGCACCGGCATCGAATTCGTCGACCTGCATGGTTCTCTTTTCTGCCTTGAAACGGTCTGAATAGGATGAGCCGGCCCGGAGTGTTTGCCGGGCTGCCTGCTCTGCCGTCTCTTTTGCCAGGTTCGGCACGGCAGATTTTTTGAATCTGGAAACATCGGGCGCTGATTTTGCGGCATCCCGTTGCAAGGTGCTGTCCATGGCACGCCATTGATGTTCGAGCTGGGGGTAAATGCCGTGTTTGACCTGGCCGACCATGAAGGGGAGGCTGATGAGAACAAGGGCAAAAAGAGAAACGAGCCGATAGTTGTTGATAAGGGTATAAATTTTTCCCCCGGG